>NZ_JAYWVC010000251.1:0-10156 GCF_036281785.1 Streptomyces chiangmaiensis
TGCTCCCTGCGCATGGGGCGGGCCACCGTGCAACTCTCCCTGATAAACGCCCAGTTCATCGAGGAGAGGAGGTGCACGGTGGCCCTGTCCCAGTCTGAACTGATACGCCTGCTGGAGTCACTACGTTCGTCCGACGGAATCGAGCTCGTCCGCAGCGTCGCCGAGCGGATGCTGCAGGAGCTGATCGAGGCTGAGATCACGGCGAAGATCGGCGCCGAGTGGAACGAGCACACCGACACCCGTACCAACTACCGCAACGGGCACCGGGACAAGACGCTGACCACTCAGGCCGGCGACCTCGACCTGGCCATTCCCAAACTGCGGGCCGGCAGCTTCTTCCCCAGCTTGCTGGAGCGGCGCCGCCGTATCGACCAGGCCCTGTACGCGGTCATCATGGAGGCATACGTGCACGGGGTGTCCACCCGGTCGGTCGACGACCTGGTCGTGGCCCTGGGGGCGGACACCGGTATCTCCAAGAGCGAGGTCTCGCGGATCTGCGCCGCCCTGGACGAGCAGCTGACCGCCTTCCGCACGAGGCCGCTGGACCACACTCGCTTCCCCTACATCTACCTCGACGCCACCTACTGCAAGGCCCGGGTCCACCACCAGATCGCCTCCCGGGCCGTGGTGATCGCCACCGGCATCACCGAGGACGGCGGCCGGGAGGTTCTCGGCGTGATGGTCGGCGACAGCGAGACTGAGGCGTTCTGGACCGAGTTCCTGCGTCACCTGCGCGAACGCGGCCTGAGCGGGGTCCGCCTGGTCCTCGCCGACCACCACACCGGCCTGGTCAACGCGATCCGCAAGGTCATGATCGGCGCCGCCTACCAAAGATGTCGTGTCCACTTCCTGCGCAATGTCTTTGGCGTGATCCCGAAGGACGCCGGTGAGATGGTCGCCGCGACCATCCGCACCATCTTCGCCCAGCCCGGTCAGAGGGCGGTCCGGGCCCAGGTCGATACCGTCGCCGACATGCTCGGCGGGCAGTTCCCCAAGGTCAAGGCAATGCTGCTGGAAGCCAAGGACGACCTGACCGCCTTCGCCGTCTTCCCGGAACGCCATTGGAAGAAGATCCAGTCGACGAACCCGCTGGAGCGGATCAACCGGGAGATCAAGCGCAGGACCGACGTCGTCCAGGTTTTCCCCAACGACGACGCACTCTTGCGGCTGGTCACCGCCGTGCTGTTCGAAATGCACGACGAGTGGATCGCCTTCCCCCGCCGCTACCTGCCCGAAGGCAGCATGGACGAGATCTACCCCGACAAGCGCCCCGACAGCGCCCCTGCGCTCCCCAACACCACCAACACGACGACCGATTGATCGGCTACACCATCACGTGGGACGCCATCAACTCCAGCCTCCGGGCATCATTCTGGAGGAGCTGCCGCGAGAAGTCTGCTGTTCTCCACCAGTAGCCGCTGGTTGACGTTCCGGAGAGCTTGCAGGTCAGCCTCTGCTTGCCGGCTGGCGGCTAGTGCTGCATCCCGTTGCTTGCGGAGTTCGTCCATCTCCGTGTCGCGCAGGGAGCGGGCGTCCAGACCGTCGCGCGTCTGGGCGCCCAGCTCCTGGGCGCGAAGCTCGCGCAGCTTGCTCTGGACCGCTTCAAGAGTTCGCCGGAGGGTGGCGTTCTGTTCCAGAAGCATGCGGTTTTCGACTTCGAGGGTCGCCTCCTTGCGGGCGGCAGCCGCCGCGGCTGCCTTCGGCGCGTCTTTGGCGAGGTGAGCCCGCACGGCCTCGGCTTCGGCCTTCAGATCGCGGTGGCGCTGCAGGTACTGCGGGTTGACCCTGGCCCGCCGGGTGATCTCGGCGTCCGAAAGAACCTGGCGCCTTTTGCGCATCCCCGCGAGGACGTCCAAGACGCGCTGGCGGCATTGCTCGCTGTCAGCGCGACGGCGTTGCGCAGCAGCTGCCCTGCCAGCGTCGAGGACTGGGGTGCGGCCTGCGGGAACGGTCGCTGGCTCTGGTCGCTTCTGCGGCGCGAGCGAGTGCGTCAACGGGCCGCCCTTTCAACAAGGATTGGATCGACGGTCGGCTGCTCCAGCCGCTGGCGCCCAGCCAGGACGGCCGCCACCGGGATGACGGTGAGGAACCGGTCCTTGCTGTGGAGCCAGGTCTCCACGGTGGCTCGCTCCTCTTGGGTCAGAGAGTCGATGTCGGCTTCGCACTTGTCGACGAGCTCGTCAATCTGCTTGATCTCCTGGCGCAGCAGCTCCAGATTCGCCGCGCTCAGCGGTCCCGGTGTGAGCACGTTGTCGTAGGCGCTCTCCAGCCTGGCGAGCTGCTCGGCCTTGCTGGTGCGCAGCTGTCGAAGCTCTGGCAGATGAGTGAAATCGGTGGTGTAGAACTTGCAGGCGAAGCAGCGGTAGAACACCGGGCAGCCGTGCCCGTCCGCGCGAACGTTGTTCATCTCGTGGCAGCGTCCTGCGGGAACAGGCACCGAGCCGACGCCCGCCCGAATGCGGTCGGCCAGGTCGTCGTCGGCAGACCGGGCACGTACGCGGCCGCCGGTGAGGTCGAACTGGTACTTCGCGGCGATGGCGCGCACCGCCTCGACGCGTCGAGGGTGCGAGGGGCGGTAGTACACCTGTGTCGTCGATGGCTCCTGGTGAGCCATGAGGACCTGCAAGATATCGAGCGGCACCCCGGCGTCCGCACGGAGCTGGGCGTACGTGTGCCGGAAGGCGTAGGGAAACACCCGCGCCGGGTCGAATAGCTGGTCGCGCTCGTCGACCAAGACGAACTGGTCGAGCCAGTTGTCCAGCCAGTAGCCGATCGAGCTGTTGTCGTACGGCCGCTCGCCGACCTTGTTAGCCCGGGACAGGCGCGTCGTCGGGAACAGCAACATCCGGCTCGAACGCGGACGCCCGTCTCCCTGGAACCTCTGCGGGAACTCGCGCCGCAGGTAATCCTGTTGGCGGGTGATGACCTCGGCGTCGCTGGGGTGGAGCGGGAGCTTGTGCCGTCGGCGGACCTTCTGCATCCAGTACGCGAGGAACGGGTAGGAGCGGCGCTGCACCGTTCCGTCCGGGTCCTCCACGTCGATCTCATGCCATTCGAGGCAGTCGAACTCCAGGTGACGGATCTCCCACGGCCTCCGGCCCACGCGCATAGTCAGCTCGACGTAGTTACGGCGGGTCCCGGGCTGCAGCAAGCCGAGATTGCGCTCGTCCATGAGCTGGAGAAAGACCGACTCTGGCAGGGCATCCTGGGAGCGGCCCTCCAGCTCGCTGTCAGTGTCATCCCGTTCCGGGAATGGCGGTACGTCCCGTTCGAGGAGGTGGACGTCCGCGGCCTGGTTCTCGGCGAGCCACGATCGGCCGTACTCGAGGACGTCCCGCAGAGCCCGGACCAGTTGGTAGTGGCGCTGCGGTGAAACCTGCAGGGGACCGGTGCCTTGCAGAGACGGTAGGAGTCGCTCGGCGATCACCTGCCGTACTGGGTCCTCGTCGTTGACCAGCTGGTAGTCACTGGTATCGCGGGCACGGTATGCAAGCCAGCGAAGATACGCGAGCATGCCCTGGCGCCCGACTTCGCTCGGCCTTCGGCCCTCACCGGGCAGGGTGCGGAGAAACATCGCGAACCACCGGGCTGCCAGGCCGACTGTCACGAGCCGCGCCGGGGAGGCTCCCGCCGCGGCGAGGTGGAGCAGGAACTGCTGAGTGAGGTGTGTCAGCCAGGGGGCGTGGACGTCTCGCAGGTCGACGTTGCCGCCCTCGTAGCGGGGGTTGAGAACGCGCAGCCTGATCAGGGTGCGGGTGTGCTCGGTCTTCGGGTCGGCATCTAGGAGAGGAAGGGTTCGCTGCCATACGCGCAGGTAGGCCGTCGTGTATCCCTTCTGGGGCAGTTCCGCGTCGATCAGGTCCTCGACCGAGTAGTCGCAGAGCCAGCGCACCGCCGACTTGACCTGTGTGGGGTTGATGCGGCCGCCCTGGCGGAGCTGAGCCTCGTATCCGCGGAGCACCTGCACCAGGACCTTCGGTGCCAGGTCGCTGAGAGGGACCACGTCGACGGCCGTATAGACGGCAGCTGCGGTGGATGCCCAGGTCTCGCGGTCGGGCTTCCCGGCGTCAGACCACTGACGCTGGTGTGGAAGGCACAGCCGGGTCCCCCGCAGAACCGCCCTGCGCGGGCAGACGCGGACGAGACACTTCCCGAAGCCCTGGCGGGGAACGGGGCCTGTGGCGAGGTACTGCTCGACGGTGAGTCGGTGCTTCCAGCGTTCACTCGAGCAGCTCTTGCACAGCCCGCTGGCCTCCGCGGTGCGGTCACAGCCCACCAGGCACCGGCTCTCGTCATAAGTGCGGCGAGAGGGTGGGGTGGGCGTGTTCGCGCACCAGGTGTCGATTTCGCTGGGCGTGCCGGCCTTGCGCCACTCGGACAGGCATCGGTGGCAGAGCCAGGGTGAGCTTGCGGCCGGACGATCACAGCGCGGGTGCCGGCAGGAGCGAAACGAGTGCCAGTCCGCGCCCAATGGGAAGCGAAGCTGGAGCCTGGAGCGGTCCAGGCCGTGTTGAGCCAGGTAGCCCCAGTCGGGCTCCCCCTCTTCTTCAGGAGCGGAAGCATGCAGAGGAGCGGTCGTGGTCATGCAGGTCCAAAGAGCTTGTCGTTCACGGATTGAGCGGCCTGTGCGACCCTGGCATCGGAGACGTTCCGGTAGACGTTTTGGCTGTTCACGTCACTGTGGCCCAGCAGACGCTGTAGGACGTCGCGCGCGATGTCGAGGTCCGCGGCGGTCTCACCGAAGGTGTGCCGCAGCATGTGTGGATGGATGTGTCGGATCCCGGCCTTCTTCGCAAGGTCCGAGATGAGGTCCTGGACCCGCCGAGCGCCGATGGCCTGGCCGCCTGGCTCTCCTGTGGGGCCCGGGAACGAGACGAAAGCCCAGGCGCTGTCGTTCGCGCTAGGGATAGCGAGCCGTTCGCGCATCCAGTCGGCGTAGAGCATCTCCACGGGCCCGGGCGTGGGAACGATCAGCGTGCTGCGGTTCTTGTTCGCGGCTCCCCGTGGGTGGCCGTCGCGCCTCTCGAGGTGAAGGTGAGGACCCAGGGTGTATGGGCAACCGGGCACGGTTTTCCCCGGCGGCACGAGGTGAAGGTCTTTGCGACGCAGCGAGACAAGCTGGCCGACGCGCAACGCGCAAACAGCAAGTAGGGCGACCATGCAGCGATCGCGGGCGGTCTGGGCTGCCCGCAGGAGCGCGGCGAACTCCTCGTGGGTCGCTGACGGTGCCCGGCCGGAGGCATGGCTCGGCCGGGAGTCGACGCGGAGGCGCGGCGTGAGGACGAGCTTCCCGTCGCCCGTCGGGTGCGGTGCGGTAAAGAAGAGCGTGTCGACCGCCTTCCCGCTGATCTGACGGAGGTCGGCGAGGTGTAGGTAGAAGCCGTGGATCGCCGCAAGGGCGGGAGCGAGCGTCGAGTCCTGGGGAGGCTGCCCCTGGCCGCGGCCGCTCGTCAGCCGAGGCGTGGTCCTCAACTTCATCACATAGTGGGCAAGTTCGGAGGCTGCGCACTCTCGGGAGAGGTCGTGCTCTCCGCACCAGGCATGGAAGCGCTTGAGGTGCCCGGCGTATGTCTTCGTGGTGGATTCCGCACGAGTGCGGCCGAAGCGCAGGTGTCGAAGGAAATCGTCCATGTCCTCGACGACCTCAAGAGTCGGCCCTGACAGGACGGTCCAGTACGCCAGGGTGTCAGTGACCTCGACCCGTAGAACCTCGGCGGTCGGGCCGCCCTCGGTGATCACATGCGGAATTTAGCAGTCTGACTACCCCAGGTAGGGCTCGCTGGTGAAGGCCACCCGATCGAGTGCATCAAGGGCACCTTCCGCGCATCGCCTCACTGGAACCATCGCAGCGAACGGTACGAGTCAGTCAACGCTCAGGAGCGGTGCGCAGAAGGCTGGTACGTACGCGAGAGGCCGGCCAGCAACGCGGGCTTCTGCAGCCCATGGTGAGCCGCCGTCAGGTCCTGATGGGACTTGGACTTGATGCCCTTCTCCACCGCGATGATCTGATTGAGTTTCGCCACGTCTGCGACGGTAGCAGCGGACACCCAGGGGGTTCGAAGGATTATCGGGCTGCGGATTCCCCGGCGGAGGACAGGGCGTTCACGAAGAGTTCCCCGGCCGTCTCGAGGGCCTCGGCGAGCCCCGCTGGATGGGCCACGAGCCTCGCCACGATCCCGTCGACGCCCCGCAGCCCCGCCCGCTCCAGCAGCAGCTTCTCGTTGGTCACCCACTCCCCTCGCGCCGCGAGCACGGCGTGGGCGGTCTGCGCGGCGGCCAGGGCCAGGGCGCCGGCGACCTCGGTGAGGCGGCCCTTCGGGGCGTGGTCGGCCTTCGCGTACGAGAGAGTCGCATCGGCCGTGCCGCACCAGCGTTCCGCTGCGGAGGCACGCAGCTTCTGCGGATAGGTGTCCGGGCGCGGGAGCGTGCCCCGCAGCACGCGGTTGATCGCCAGCTCGGCGACGACCAGGTAGCTCGGGATGCCGGCGAGGTGGAAGAGCAGCGGCTCCACGCGGAAGCGGCCCGCCTCGGCCTCGGCCCACTCGTGCTCCACGACGTCGAGATCGCGGTAATGGACGTCGACGCGGCGGTCGTCGATGGTCAGCCAGGCACCGCCGTTGAAGACTCCCCCGCCCCAGGCCCCGATCCCGCAGACCTCTCCGGGCCAGCCGATGGCCCGCAGATCGGCCGGATCGAAGCCCGGGCCCCGGTAGTACACGGCCATGTCCCAGTCGCTGTCCGGTCGGTGGGTGCCCTGCGCGCGGGATCCGCCGAGGGCGACGGCACGAACCCCGGGGAGGGCGGCGAGGCGGTCGGCCACGTCGTCGAGGAACGCCTGGTCGTCCACCGGTCTCCCTTCGTCGCGGACACGGAGGCCTACCGTAGCCCGACGGCGGCCGTGCGTCCGCCGGATTTCGGCGAGGCCGGGCCGTCGGTGCAGGTGAGGGAATTCGGGTGCGGTCGCCGTGCCGAACGCGCATCATCGGCGAGTTGTCGTCGGACAGGCGCGCGGCCGGTCCGGACCGGTTGCCGATCCCGGGAGGCCTCATGCTGAAACGCGTCACCGTTCCCGCCCTCTTCCCGCCGCCGCGCTACGCGCACGCCTCCGTCGTGGAGGCGGGAACCCGGCTCGCGTTCCTCGCCGGGTCGGTGCCTCTCGACGCGGACGGGAAGCTCATCGGCGAGGGCGATCCCGTACAGCAGGCGCAGCAGGTGCTCACCAACCTCGAGGAGCAGTTGCGCGCGGTCGGCAGCGACCTGGCGCATGTCGTGTCGACGGACGTCTACGTCGTGAGCAGCGAGACCGCGGTGCTCTCGGCCGTCTGGGACGTCGTCGAGGCCTCGGCGCTCAGCACCGGGCCGCATTCGTCGACACTCATCGGCGTGGCCTGCCTCGAGTACAGCGGACAGCTTGTGGAGATCACGGCGACGGCCGTCGTCCCCGCGCGGCTCGAGGGGGCCGACGCCTGACGCGCCACGCCCCTCCGCCGTAGGCGTCGTACAGGTGTCCTGTCGGCCCGCTCTACGGCTTGGTCGGCAGGCCCGCCGCCTCGGCCGCCGTGCGCAGCACGTCGCGCAGCATCTCGGGGGTGAGCAGTCCCGTGAAGGTGTTGCGCTGGCTGACGTGGAAGCAGCCGAAGAGTTCCAGTCCGTCCAGCGACACCCGGGCCCCGTGCCGGAAGACGGGCCGGGGACGGGGCACAGCCTGGCCCGCCTCCGCGAGTGCGGTCAGGGTCGACTGCCAGCCGAAGGCGCCGAGCGCGACCACGGACCGCAGGGACGGCAGCAGGTGGAGCTCCTGCACCAGCCACGGCCTGCAGGTGTTCCGCTCCTCGGGGGTCGGCTTGTTCTCGGGCGGTGCGCAGTGCACCGGTGCGGTGATCCGCACGCCGTACAGCTCCAGGCCGTCGTCGGCGGACACGGATGTGGACTGCGATGCCAGCCCCACGTCGTGCAGTGCCTCGTACAGCACGTCTCCGGACCGGTCCCCGGTGAACATGCGGCCGGTCCGGTTCCCGCCATGAGCGGCGGGGGCGAGGCCGACGACAAGCATCGGGGCGTCCTGCGGCCCGAAACCCGGCACCGGCCGGCCCCAGTACGTCCAGTCGGCGAACGCGGCACGCTTGGTGCGGGCCACCTCCTCACGCCATGCGACCAGGCGCGGGCAGGCACGGCATCCCGTGATCCGCTCGTCGAGCCTCGCGAGACTGCTGCTGTCCATGGCTCCACGGTAGAGCGGGGCGCGACGGTTCGAGCGAGCCAGGGCCTCCGGCGGCACCCCCATCGGAAATGCCGTGCGGTCCACGCAGCTCAGGGGACTAAGGTCGGGAGCATGGCTTCTGTACGTGCGGACGACGACAGGACGGGCCGGACAGGCGCGGGCCGGGAGTCCGAGGTCGGCCCGGCCCATGAGGCGGCGGACCGACGGGACCCCGGCACGGACGCGCGGAGCCGGACGGCCGACGCCCCGGGCTCGGCCGATCCGAAGGACACGGACGCCGGCACCGCGGGTGCGGAGGCCCTGGATACGAAGACCGCCGCTTCAGTGGCCGCCGCCGAGGCGGCCGGCCCGCCGGGCGGCGAGAGCGTCCGTATCGACAGCTGGATCTGGTCCGTGCGACTCGTGAAGACCCGCTCGATCGGAGCCACCGCCTGCCGGGGCGGCCATGTGCGGGTGAACGGTGAACGCGTGAAGCCCGCGTACGCCGTGCGCGTAGGCGACGAGGTGCGGCTGCGGCACGAAGGCCGGGAGCGGATCGTCGTCGTGAAGCGTCTGATCCGCAAACGGGTCGGAGCCCCGGTGGCCGTCCAGTGCTACGTCGACAACAGCCCGCCCCCGCCGCCCCGCGAGGCCGTGGCCCCGGCCGGTATCCGTGACCGCGGCGCCGGCCGCCCCACCAAGCGCGACCGCCGTGAGATGGAACGCCTCCGCGGCCTGGGAGCGGCACCCGGCGGCTTCGCGGAGGCCCTTCGGGCGCAGGGCCGGTCGCAGAACCCATCGGGAAGCCGGCGCCCGTCCGGAGGCCGCGGCCGACCGGCCGACCAGGGCGGCTCCGGGGAGTTCTGAGAGCAGGCCACGGATCACGCACTGCGCTCAAGGGCTGTGGGCCGGCCCCGGCCCTCCGCCCGTCCGGAAGGCTTTCGGGCGTTTCCTTGTGCTGGTCATGCCTCGCGACGTACGAGACGGAGCAGGTCTGCGGCGCGGTGGCGCCGGGTCCAGGCGATCAGGATCAACGGGACCAGCAGGATCAGCGGGGTGGCCGCGTACTGACCGTCGAAGACCGTGAGCTGGACGATGAAGGCACCCACCATCAGCGCGGACAACGCCACCGCCGCGACCGACGACAGTACCGGGATCACCAACGCGACCGCGCCGGCCAGCTCGAGTGCGCCGATGATGTACATCCCCGTGCTTCCCCAGCCGAGCCTGTCGAAGGACTCCGCGGCCGACGGATGCGCGATCAGTTTCGGCAGCGCGCTCGCGATTCCGTAGAAGAGAGCGAGCGCGATCTGCAGCGCGTGCAGGGAGATCTCGGCACGACGGCCGCGGCCGCGCGCGTGGCCCGTGGACGGGGCGGCGGAAGCGGCACGGGGTGCGGTGGTCTCGGACATGGGGTTCTCCTCGGTGATCAGTTCCGCAGTGCTGTCACAGAGGTAGACCCGCGCAAGTCCTTCAACTCATCGCCGTCCGACCGCACTCCTCCCCCGGGAAGGTCACCGGGCCGCGGCGTCCGCCGGCACCGCTCTCACCCATGTGCGGTCCTCGGTCAGATACCGGTCCACCCTCAGCCCCGCCGCCGCGAGCGCCTCCTCGAACTGTTCCTTGCTCAACGGCCGGGCCTGGAAGGTCTGCGTCCAGGTCGCGTCGGGGAACTCGTACTCCGCGCGAACCGAGTCGACTCCGTTCCCGACCGGCTGCGAGGACACGATCCGTACGGTGAAGCCTCGCGGATCGACGCGCTCACGTGGCAGGTCGGTGTGGTAGTCCTCCCCCTCCCGCTGGATCAGGACGTACCCGCCGGGCGCCACATGCCGGGCGCACGCCCGCAGCAGTCCGCGCCGCACCCCCATGTCCCCGGCGTGCACGAGGAACGACGCGAGCATCACCACGTCGAACGTCTCGTCCAGCTCGAGGGCTTCGATCGGGCTGCACAGC
>NZ_JAYWVC010000252.1:0-10135 GCF_036281785.1 Streptomyces chiangmaiensis
TCCCGGGTGCTTCGATCGAAGACCGGCCCGCACCGGACGGAGCGCTTCTCCACCACCGTCCCCCTGCCACACGGGCAGCCAGGGACGAAGACGAGGAGAAAACGCTAGTGGAGAACGAGACCCACTACGCCGAGGCCGTCATCGACAACGGCTCCTTCGGCACCCGTACGATCCGCTTCGAGACGGGCCGCCTGGCCAAGCAGGCCGCCGGTTCCGCCGTCGCGTACCTGGACGACGACACCATGGTGCTGTCGGCCACCACCGCGTCCAAGAACCCCAAGGACCAACTCGACTTCTTCCCACTGACGGTGGACGTCGAGGAGCGGATGTACGCGGCCGGGAAGATCCCCGGTTCCTTCTTCCGCCGTGAGGGCCGTCCGTCCGAGGACGCCATTCTCACCTGCCGGCTGATCGACCGCCCGCTGCGCCCCTCCTTCAAGAAGGGCTTGCGCAACGAGATCCAGGTCGTCGCCACGATCATGGCACTCAACCCCGACCACCTGTACGACGTCGTGGCGATCAACGCCGCGTCCGCGTCCACGCAGCTGGCCGGCCTGCCCTTCTCCGGCCCGATCGGCGGCGTCCGCGTCGCCCTGATCAACGGCCAGTGGGTCGCCTTCCCGACGCACACCGAGCTCGAGGACGCCGTCTTCGACATGGTGGTCGCCGGCCGCGTCCTGGAGGACGGCGACGTCGCGATCATGATGGTCGAGGCCGAGGCCACCGATCAGACCATCCAGCTGGTCAAGGGTGGCGCCGAGGCGCCGACCGAAGAGGTCGTCGCCTCCGGTCTGGAGGCCGCGAAGCCCTTCATCAAGGTGCTGTGCAAGGCGCAGTCGGACCTCGCCGCCAAGGCCGCCAAGCCGACCGCCGAGTTCCCGATCTTCCTGGACTACGAGGACGACGTCCTGGAGGCGCTGACCGCCGCCGTCCGCCCCGAGCTGGCCCAGGCGCTCACCATCGCCGGGAAGCAGGAGCGCGAGTCCGAGCTGGACCGCGTCAAGCAGCTCGCCGCCGAAAAGCTCCTGCCGGAGTTCGAAGGCCGCGAGAAGGAGGTCTCCGCCGCGTACCGTTCGCTGACCAAGACCCTGGTCCGTGAGCGCGTCATCAAGGAGAAGAAGCGCATCGACGGCCGTGGCGTGACGGACATCCGCACCCTCGCCGCCGAGGTCGAGGCCATTCCGCGGGTGCACGGTTCGGCCCTGTTCGAGCGTGGCGAGACCCAGATCCTGGGCGTCACCACCCTCAACATGCTGCGTATGGAGCAGCAGCTGGACACCCTCTCGCCGGTGACCCGCAAGCGCTACATGCACAACTACAACTTCCCGCCGTACTCCACCGGTGAGACCGGCCGCGTCGGCTCCCCGAAGCGCCGCGAGATCGGCCACGGAGCCCTCGCCGAGCGCGCCCTGGTCCCGGTCCTGCCCGCGCGTGAGGAGTTCCCCTACGCGATCCGTCAGGTCTCCGAGGCCCTCGGTTCCAACGGCTCGACGTCCATGGGCTCGGTCTGCGCCTCCACCATGTCGCTGCTGAACGCCGGTGTGCCCCTGAAGGCCCCGGTCGCCGGTATCGCCATGGGCCTGATCTCCCAGGAGATCGACGGTGAGACGCACTACGTGACGCTGACCGACATCCTCGGTGCCGAGGACGCCTTCGGCGACATGGACTTCAAGGTCGCCGGCACCAAGGAGTTCGTGACCGCCCTCCAGCTCGACACCAAGCTGGACGGCATCCCGGCCTCCGTCCTGGCCGCGGCTCTGAAGCAGGCCCGTGACGCCCGTCTCCACATCCTCGACGTGATGATGGAGGCCATCGACCGGCCCGACGAGATGTCCCCGCACGCTCCGCGGATCATCACCGTCAAGATCCCGGTCGACAAGATCGGTGAGGTCATCGGCCCCAAGGGCAAGATGATCAACCAGATCCAGGAGGACACCGGCGCCGAGATCACGATCGAGGACGACGGCACGATCTACATCGGTGCCGCCGACGGCCCGTCCGCCGAGGCCGCCCGCGCCACGATCAACGGCATCGCCAACCCGACCATGCCGGAGGTCGGCGAGCGCTACCTGGGCACGGTCGTGAAGACGACCACCTTCGGTGCGTTCGTCTCGCTGCTCCCGGGCAAGGACGGCCTGCTCCACATCTCGCAGATCCGCAAGCTCGCCGGCGGCAAGCGCGTGGAGAACGTCGAGGACGTGGTCGGCGTGGGCCAGAAGGTCCAGGTCGAGATCGCCGAGATCGACTCCCGCGGCAAGCTCTCGCTCATCCCGGTGATCGAGGGCGAGGACGCGGCATCCGACAGCGGCTCCGAGGCGAAGGACGACACCGACAAGTGACGTCGCGTGGCTTCAAGGTGACGGCCCGCACCTCCTCGGAGGCGCGGGCCGTTGCCCGTACCCAAACCCTGATCAAGGGCGTGAACGGCATCGGTACCGTCCGTAAGACCACTCTCCCGGGTGGTCTGCGCATCGTCACCGAGACGCTGCCCTCCGTGCGCTCCGCCACCTTCGGCATCTGGGCGCACGTCGGTTCGCGCGACGAGACGCCGTCCCTGAACGGCGCCACGCACTACCTGGAACACCTGCTCTTCAAGGGCACGCAGCGCAGGAGTGCCCTCGACATCTCCTCGGCGATCGACGCGGTCGGCGGCGAGATGAACGCGTTCACGGCGAAGGAGTACACGTGCTACTACGCGCGCGTGCTCGACACCGACCTGCCGCTCGCCATCGACGTCGTGTGCGACATGCTCACCGGCTCGCTGATCCTCGAAGAGGACGTCAACATCGAGCGGGGCGCGATCCTCGAGGAGATCGCGATGACGGAGGACGACCCGGGCGACTGTGTGCACGACCTGTTCGCGCACACGATGTTCGGTGACAACGCGCTCGGCCGCCCGGTCCTCGGTACGGTCGACACCGTCAACGCCCTCACCTCCGACCGCATCCGCCGCTTCTACAAGAAGCACTACGACCCCACCCACCTGGTGGTCGCGTGCGCCGGCAACATCGACCACAACAAGGTCGTCCGTCAGGTGCGTGCCGCCTTCGAGAAGGCCGGCGCCCTCACGGGCACGGACGCCATGCCCCTCGCCCCGCGCGACGGGCGCCGCGCCCTGCGCACAGCCGGCCGCGTCGAGCTGCTGGGCCGCACGACCGAACAGGCGCACGTCGTCCTCGGCATGCCCGGCCTGGCCCGTACCGACGACCGCCGCTGGGCCCTCGGCGTCCTGAACACCGCTCTGGGCGGCGGCATGTCGTCGCGCCTGTTCCAGGAGGTCCGCGAGAAGCGGGGCCTCGCGTACAGCGTGTACTCGTACACCTCGGGCTTCGCCGACTGCGGCCTCTTCGGCGTGTACGCGGGCTGCCGTCCGAGCCAGGTGCACGACGTGCTCAAGATCTGCCGCGACGAGCTGGACCATGTCGCCGAGCACGGGCTGTCCGACGACGAGATCGACCGCGCCATCGGCCAGCTACGGGGTTCCACGGTCCTCGGACTCGAGGACACGGGCGCGCTGATGAACCGTATCGGCAAGAGCGAGCTGTGCTGGGGCGACCAGATGTCCGTCGACGACATGCTGGCCCGGATAGCCGCCGTCACCCCGGACGACGTCCGGGCGGTGGCCCGGGACATCCTGGGGCAGCGGCCCTCGCTGTCGGTCATCGGCCCGCTCAGGGACAAGCAGGCGTCGCGTCTGCACGATGCGGTCGCGTAGGTTCTCGACACATCCGACCGTCTTCGACACGTTCGACCAAGGAATCAGGAATGAGCAAGCTGCGCGTGGCGGTCCTCGGCGCCAAGGGCCGGATCGGTTCGGAGGCGGTACGGGCCGTCGAAGCCGCCGAGGACATGGAACTGGTCGCCGCTCTCGGCAGCGGCGACAAGCTGGAGACCCTCGTGGACGCCGACGCCCAGGTCGCGGTGGAGCTGACCACCCCGGCCTCGGTGATGGGCAACCTCGACTTCTGCGTACGGCACGGCATCCACGCCGTGGTCGGCACCACCGGCTGGACCGACGAGCGCCTCGCGCAGCTGAAGGGCTGGCTGGCCCAGTCCCCGGAGACGGGCGTCCTCATCGCCCCGAACTTCTCCATCGGCGCCGTACTGACCATGAAGTTCGCCGAGCTGGCGGCCCCGTACTTCGAGTCCGTCGAGGTCGTCGAGCTGCACCACCCGAACAAGGTGGACGCCCCGAGCGGCACCGCCACGCGCACCGCCCAGCTCATCGCCGCCGCGCGGGAGAAGGCGGGCAGCGCCCCGCAGCCCGACGCCACGGTGACGGCCCTGGACGGCGCCCGCGGAGCCGACGTCGAGGGCGTCCCGGTGCACGCGGTCCGCCTGCGCGGACTGCTCGCCCATCAGGAGGTGCTGCTCGGCGGCGAGGGCGAGACCCTCACCATCCGCCATGACTCGCTGCACCACAGCAGCTTCATGCCGGGCATCCTGCTCGGCGTCCGCCGCGTCGTCACCGCCCCGGGCCTGACCTTCGGCCTGGAGCACTTCCTCGACCTGAAGTAGAAGCAGCCGCCCATGCGCGCGAAGATCACCTATACCGTGACGGCCGCTGTCCTGGTCGTCTACTTCGTCCTGGTCGGCAGCCGAGGTGTGCTCCTGATCCAGAACGGCACCCCGGTCACCGTCACCTTCGGCATCGCGGTGCTGATCCTGCCGGTCATCGGTGTCTGGTTCCTGTGGAAGAACACGCAGTTCGTCCGCATGGCCAACCGGCTCGCCGCCGAGCTGGACGCCGAGGGCGGCCTGCCGGTCGACGAGCTGAGGCGCACTCCGAGCGGGCGGATCGACCGTGACTCGGCCGATGAGGTGTTCGCCGAGCGCAAGGCGGAGACGGAGGCGACCCCGGACGACTGGCGCAGCTGGTTCCGGTTGGCGGTCGCCTACCACGACGCCCGTGACACACCCCGCGCCCGCAAGGCGATGCAGCGGGCGATCGCCCTGCACGAGGGCAAGACGGTCGGGACCTGATCCGTACGACGTTCTGGGACGCCCCAGGAGGTCCTCCCGAGGCCGACGGCGCCCGTACGACGAAGGGGCCGGCCCACGCGGGCCGGCCCCTTTCGGCGTCTCGTGTCAGCCCCGGTGGTACTCGGCGGCCCAGGCCTCCACCGTGTCCGCCGCCCGGTCGAACGCCTGCGGGCGCGCCAGGAAGTCGGCGCCGTGTGTCGTCAGCAGCGGCGGCAGGTCCTCGGGCCTACGGCCCTTGGACACGAGGATCAGCGCCTGTCCCTGCACCGTTCGCGGCAGCCCGAGCCAGCGCACTGGCTGCTGCACCGTCCGTACCGAGGCGGTCTGCTCCCAGCGCAGCGTGCGCGTGCTGAAGAAGCCCACCCGGCGCACTCCGCGCGCGCTCACCCAGGCGCCGACCCGCAGCAGGCGCAGGGCACCGACGATGATGACCAGCCCGATCACGAGGGCCGTGCCGGCGCTCGACGGCGTACCGGCGAGCCCGATGATGACGCCTGCAAAGAGCACGTACGAAGCGAGCAACAGCAGGAGGGCGGCCCCGCCCACCCGCCACGGACCGGGACGGTAGGGGCGCCGCCAGCGGTCATGGTCGTCGTACGGCAGCGGAAGATCGTCCGCCGCCTGGTCGTAGGCACGGTCGGCCGTCAGAAAGGGCAGGGGCACGGCTGATCCTCACTCGGTCCATGGGGCTGTGCCCGGTGAGGCTATCGAGCCCTGTCCTCGCCCACCACCCTCGGGGTTCCCGGGACGGTGCCTGCGCCAGTCGGGCGACCGGAAATGTCAGCGCCCGTCGGACGCCTCGGAGTGCTGGTCGCGCGCGGGTGACTGCTGCTCCAGGGAAGGCGTGCCTATCACCAGGGCGCCCACGACCCCCGCGACGATGGTGAACCCCATCAGCCAGCGCCCGGCCAGCTGCGCACGGCTGGCGCGCCGGCGGGGCGGGGGAGCGACGTTGCTGCGGAAGGAGTCGGCTTCGGCGAGGAAGGCGAAGGGCACGGACTCGCGCCGACGGAACATGGGGGCGCTTCTCCTCTTCGGGCTCGTGAGGACCTGGGGTCAGGGTGGGTAAACTCCGGGTGACGCGAACGGATCGCCGTCACCGACACTGACGAGCGAACGGCGCGAAAGGTGCCCTGTTTCGCCGTTTTCGCTGAAGTTCGCAGCCGAATGTCGCGGCCCGGTACCGAAGGTCCCGTTGTCGGTGCCGGGCCGTAGAGTGGGCGCCGCCCGAGCCTGCGATGGGAAGGACCTTCCACACCGTGACCGACACCCCAGCCGAGGACCTCAAGCCCAGCTTCCGCAGCGACGTCACCGTCGAGCTGGTCAAGCACAGCGCGGCCGACTCCGACGTGCTGTGGGCCGCCCGAGTCTCCACTGCCGGCGAGCAGTCCCTGGACGAGCTGAAGAAGGACCCGGAGCGTTCCAAGGGCCTGATCAACTATCTGATGCGGGACCGGCACGGCAGCCCCTTCGAGCACAACTCGATGACCTTCTTCATCAGCGCCCCGATCTTCGTCTTCCGCGAGTTCATGCGGCACCGCGTGGGCTGGTCGTACAACGAGGAGAGCGGGCGCTACCGCGAGCTCCAGCCGGTGTTCTACGTCCCCGACGAGTCCCGCAAGCTGGTCCAGGAAGGCCGTCCCGGGAAGTACCGGTTCGTGGAGGGCACCCCGGCGCAGCAGGAGCTGGTCGGCCGTGTCATGGAGGAGACGTACGTGCACGCGTACGAGGCCTATCAGGAGATGCTGGCCGCGGGGGTCGCGCGCGAGGTCGCCCGCTCGGTCCTCCCGGTCGGACTTTTCTCCTCGATGTACGCCACCTGCAATGCCCGCTCGCTGATGCACTTCCTCGGCCTGCGCACCCAGCACGAACTGGCCAAGGTGCCGTCCTTCCCGCAGCGGGAGATCGAGATGGTCGGCGAGAAGATGGAGACGCAGTGGGCCAGGCTCATGCCGCTCACGCACGCCGCCTTCAACGC
The DNA here is from genome assembly GCF_036281785.1 of Streptomyces chiangmaiensis. Lineage (NCBI taxonomy): Bacteria > Bacillati > Actinomycetota > Actinomycetes > Kitasatosporales > Streptomycetaceae > Streptomyces > Streptomyces chiangmaiensis. Next base: position 6,962 of record NZ_JAYWVC010000252.1, read on the forward strand.
CAACGGGCGCGTGGCGCCGTAACACGCACCTGTTTCCCGGTCGGGCACAGATGTGCGGTCAGCCGAGTGAAGTGTCCGTATTGCGGCATTTCGAGAAGTTCATCTAGCCTGATCAAACGGACCCGGCACTGCTTGAACCCCCGAGCAGGCAGTGCCGGGCTCCACTTTTGTCAGGACTTTTCCGGACCCCCTAGGGCAGACCCCGCCCGAGGCAGCGAGTAGCGTGTTACCCATGGCTCCGACCTCCACTCCGCAGATCCCCTTCGGGCGGATCCTCACCGCCATGGTCACGCCCTTCACGGCGGACGGCGCGCTCGACCTCGACGGCGCCCAGCGGCTCGCCACCCACCTGGTGGACGCAGGCAACGACGGCCTGATCATCAACGGCACCACCGGTGAGTCGCCCACCACCAGCGATGCGGAGAAATCGGACCTCGTACGAGCCGTTCTGGAGGCGGTCGGCAACCGCGCCCACGTCGTCGCCGGTGTCGGCACGAACGACACCCACCACAGCATCGAGTTGGCGCGCGCGGCGCAGCAGGTCGGCGCACATGGTCTCCTGACCGTCACGCCGTACTACAACAAGCCCCCGCAGGAGGGCCTGTACCGGCACTTCAAGGCCATCGCCGACGCCACCGACCTGCCCGTCATGCTCTACGACATCCCGGGCCGCAGCGGTGTCCCGATCAACACCGAGACCCTCGTCCGGCTGGCCGAGCATCCGCGGATCGTGGCCAACAAGGACGCCAAGGGCGACCTCGGCCGCGCCAGCTGGGCCATCGCCCAGTCCGGCCTCGCCTGGTACTCGGGCGACGACATGCTCAACCTGCCCCTGCTCTCCGTGGGCGCGGTCGGCTTCGTCTCGGTGGTCGGCCACGTCGTCACTCCGGAGCTGCGGGCCATGGCCGAGGCCTACGTGGGCGGCGACGTCCAGAAGGCACTGGAGATCCACCAGAAGCTGCTGCCGGTCTTCACGGGCATGTTCCGCACCCAGGGCGTCATGACGACCAAGGCCGCGCTCGCTCTCCGGGGCCTGCCCGCCGGCCCGCTGCGCCCGCCCATGGTCGAGCTCTCGTCGGAGGAGACCGCCCAGCTCAAGATCGATCTTGCTGCCGGCGGGGTAGAGCTCTGACAAAGACTTCACAACTGAATAGGCAGGACACAGGTGCCTGCACCCCATACCGACAATTGCTTTTGCACGAACGTCATGCGCGCCACGTGCCCCACCGGTACGTGGCGCGCATGGTCAGGAGAGTCTTTTGAGTCATCCGCATCCTGAACTCGGCCCGCCCCCGCCGCTCCCCGAAGGCGGCCTGCGGGTCACCCCGCTCGGCGGCCTCGGCGAGATCGGCCGAAACATGACGGTCTTCGAATACGGCGGCCGCCTGCTGATCGTCGACTGCGGAGTGCTCTTCCCGGAGGAGGAGCAGCCCGGAATCGACCTGATCCTGCCGGACTTCTCGTCCATCAGGGACCGTCTCGACCAAGTCGAGGGCATCGTCCTCACACACGGCCACGAGGACCACATCGGCGGCGTCCCGTTCCTGCTGCGCGAGAAGCCCGACATCCCGCTGATCGGCTCCAAGCTGACGCTCGCCCTCATCGAGGCCAAGCTCCAGGAGCACCGCATCCGTCCGTACACGCTCGAGGTCGCCGAGGGCCAACGCGAGCGGGTCGGCCCCTTCGACTGCGAGTTTGTCGCGGTCAGCCACTCCATCCCGGACGCGCTCGCGGTCGCCATCCGCACCCCCGCAGGAATGGCGGTCCACACGGGCGACTTCAAGATGGACCAGCTGCCGCTGGACAACCGTCTGACCGACCTCCACGCGTTCGCACGACTGAGCGAGGAAGGCATCGACCTCCTCCTCGCCGACTCCACCAACGCCGAGGTCCCGGGATTCACCCCGCACGAGCGAGACATCTCCAACGTGCTGCGCCAGGTCTTCGCGAGTGCCCGCAAGCGGATCATCGTGGCGAGCTTCGCCAGCCACGTCCACCGCATCCAGCAGATTCTGGACGCGGCGCACGAGTACGGCCGCCGGGTCGCCTTCGTGGGCCGCTCCATGGTCCGCAACATGGGCATCGCGAGGGACCTGGGCTACCTGAAGGTTCCGCCGGGCCTGGTCGTCGACGTGAAGACGCTGGACGATCTGCCGGACGAAGAGGTGGTGCTGGTGTGCACGGGCTCGCAGGGCGAGCCGATGGCGGCCCTGTCGCGCATGGCCAACCGGGACCACCAGATCCGCATCATCGAGGGTGACACGGTGATCCTTGCCTCGTCGCTCATCCCCGGCAACGAGAACGCGGTGTACCGCGTGATCAACGGCCTGACCCGCTGGGGCGCCAACGTGGTGCACAAGGGCAATGCCAAGGTGCACGTCTCCGGCCACGCGTCCGCGGGCGAGCTGCTGTACTTCTACAACATCTGCCGCCCCAGGAACCTGATGCCGGTCCATGGCGAGTGGCGCCACCTTCGGGCGAACGCCGAACTGGGCGCGCTCACGGGTGTGCCGCACGACCGGATCGTCATCGCCGAGGACGGCATCGCCGTCGACCTGGTCGAGGGCAAGGCGAGGATCTCCGGCAAGGTCCAGGCGGGATACGTGTACGTCGACGGCCTTTCGGTCGGCGACGTCGGCGAGCCGGCGCTCAAGGACCGGAAGATTCTCGGCGACGAGGGCATCATCTCGGTCTTCGTGGTCGTGGATGCGTCGACGGGCAAGATCACGGGTGGTCCCTACGTCCAGGCGCGCGGCTCGGGTATCGACGACTCGGCCTTCGACGAGGTGATTCCGAAGATCACCGAGGCACTCGAGCGGTCGGCCCAGGACGGGATTGTCGAACCGCACCAGCTGCAGCAACTGGTCCGGCGGACCCTGGGCAAGTGGGTCTCGGACCAGTATCGGCGCAGGCCGATGATCCTGCCCGTGGTCGTTGAGGTCTGACGCTCCGTCAAGTCCTCGCCCGGGTGAACCAAGAGCGATGCGCCTCGATTTGCATCGAGGCGCATCGCTCCAGTACGTTTGCTGCTCCGCCTGCAGGGGAACCCGACGCGATCGCGTGTCCGGGACAGTCCCCAGCGGGGTGGAAATTCCGGCTCAGAATCTCTGATAAAGTCGGGTTCGCCGGAAAGGCAAACGCGAGAGCGGAAACCTGGAAAGCGCCGAGGAAATT
>NZ_JAYWVC010000253.1:0-10089 GCF_036281785.1 Streptomyces chiangmaiensis
AAGGAGCGACGGGCAGCGTCGCCCATGCTTTGAGTGGCGGGGGTACCTGGAATCCGGATTTTGAGCTTGCGCCCTGCCCGATGCGCTGGTTCTCCAGCGCGTAGCGGTCGACGGCCGCAGCGCATTTGTTGCGCCACCACGTCTTGCGCTCGGTACCGGCTCGGTAGCTGGCCATTTCGCTGACCCAGCCGCTCCAGGTGACGATGGTGTGGTTGTCGGCCTCGCGTCGCGTGTCGCCGTCGGGCAGGAAGAAGCGGTCGAGACCGCGCCCGTCGCACTCCTCGCAGTCGCAGGTTGCGGGATCCACGTTGGCGTAGAGGTTGGACAGGGACTCGGCGCCCTTGAAGCACATCAACTGTGGCATCAGCACGTGCGGGTACGTGGGGCCGCCACCTCGCTTGCCTATCTGGGCCTTCTCGTCGGGAGGTATCGCGTGGCGGAGCGAGCTCTGGACGCCGATTCCCGCACAGAGGGCGCCATGCGCCAGCACATCGAGAGCTGCGAGATCCGTGCGCAGCAGTGCCACGTGCTCGACCTCGGTGAACAGCCGCCGCAGGTTGGCCGGAACGTCCTTCCCCTGTTCCAGCGGGTCGAACTGGCGGAAGAGGATCACGGCTTTGGGGTGACGGATCTTGGCGCAGACCGCGATGAGTTGACCGATGTTCTCCCGATTGAGCCAGGTGACGTCGATCGGGAGGGAGACCAGCGTGTCAGCCCGCTCGATCCGGTTGGCGTCCCGCATCACTGCTTTGAGGGCGCGGGAGCTCGCCGGCGGTATGTACCCGGTGGGAGTCAGCGCTGCGGTTGCCCCTCGAGCCTTCTGGAAGTTCAAGGAGTCGTCCACGGTGGCGAACAGTTCGTCGGGAGGCGCCATGAACGGCTCTTCCGCCGTTGCCGTGTAGGTGCTGTAGGCGGCGCTGTCTATCAGCAGAGTGCCCTCGTAACCAACGTCGGTGCGGAGCTGGAACGCTCGAGCGTCGGCGTTGGCGCCGGTCATGACCACGCCGCTCAGCTCATCATCCAGGGCGCGGCGGGGTCGAGGAATGTTGCGGGCATGCTCGTGCAGCAGCACGCGTCCCTGCAGGAGCGGCACAGCCGCCACCGTGTGGTCGAGCGTCTTCAAGGCGGGCGGCCGCCGCCTCGGATCGGGGGCGTTGCTCATGAATCACCTCGCAGAAGGGTCCGGCACGTCCTTGTGTCCGGACGCAGAAGAAGCGCACACGTAGATCTCGTGGAACTCCTCGCGACCCAGGCCCGCCAGGTGGGCGGTCTCGGTCGGACTGAGGTGGAGCTGCTCCTCAAGCCGGGTGACGGCCTGAGCGATATGGCGCGGGGTTTCGCGCCGGATGATCGTCGGTTCGTTCGTGCGGTAGCCGAGTGCGGACAACTCGACCATGAGCGTGCGGTACTGCCACTCGCTGATGACCCCCAGGTCGACGGCCCGCCGGATGAGAGCGGCCATCGAAACCCCCCACCTGGCTTTGAGATCCATGAGGCGGGCGACGTCGATGCCGGGCTTCAGCTCGCTCAGGATCACCTCGTGTGGCATGAGGAACTCGGCAGCGAACCGGTCGGCCTGTGCCTCTTGGACGCGCCCCTCACCGGGCTCGCGGTGCATGATCAGGTGGCCCAGCTCATGCGCGAGGCTGAACCGTGAACGATCGCCAGGCGCTGCGGAGTTGAGGAGTATCAGCGGCGCCCTGCCGGGCGGCCACTGGCTCACGGCGTCGAGATCGGTGGTGCCAAGGTCGCGGACGACGACCTGCGCGCCGGCATCTTCGAGCAGCGCGACCAGGTTGTCGACGGGGCCGGCGGGAACGTTCCACTCTTCGCGTACCGTCTCGGCGGCGTCCGCGGGAGTGTCGAAGTCATTGACCTCAATGTGCCTGAACAGGATGACATGGCGGAGGGCGGCCGCCTGGGTCACCGCTTCGACCTGGTAGCGGGTAAGTGCCAACGTGGCATGGATCCGGCGCAGCGCGGGGGCTCCCAGAGAGGCGCGCTTGCGGTGATGTATCAGCCCGATGCCGACCCCGGTTGTATCAGCGCCCTGGCACAGCATTTCGGGCGTGAAGCGAAGTGCGGCGGCGAACAGGTGCACCCGCTCAGCCCGGACTGGGATGCGTCCGGCTTCGGCCCGGCTCACGTACCCCTGCGTGACGCGGCTGCCGTCAACGCGCGACATCTGCTCGGCAAGCTCGGATTGGGTCCAACCGCGCGAGTCGCGTGCGAGGGCGAGCATGGAGGGGTCTGCGACCAACTCCTTGTGATCACTCACGGCCACCTCCATCCCTGACAAGTCTCGACTCCGCTGAGGATACACGACTTTATGCCTCAGAATATTCCGAACATGATCCTCGGAGTGCACTGCCTTCAGGGATACCACGCTCCACTGACAATCCAACTGGGCCGGGGCTGACGGTTGTTGGAGCTCATTGGTGCCTCAGCCCGAAACCCGATGCCGGGCTGAACGGCGGCGCCTGCCGCTCAGTGCCTGCGCGCGCTGGGGCCCCGCCCGGAAGTGCCGGTGGAGGTCTTGTGGAGAACGGCGACGGGCAGCGCCGCGGCGGGGTCGTACTCGATGAGCGGCATGGTCGTCCTTAAGGAGGGCGTGGTCTGGGGTCAGAGCTTCTCGAACCGTTGAGCCAGGCATCGCGGGCACATGCCGAGATCGTCCTCACCGGGCTCGTACAGGGCAGCGCAGTTGGTGCACGTTGCGGTCTGCGGGCCGAGGGAGGTGGCACAGCTGAAGCACAGGGTGCGCGGGCTGGCGGGGGCGGCCGCAACGCGGGTCTGGCGGAGCATCTCCTCGTGGCCGCAGCCAGGACACCCCCCGGTGAGCAGGCCGGGCCGGTCGAAGGCCCTGAGGTAGTCGAACAGCAGCCCGTAGGAGTGGACCCAGCCCATGTGGCAGAAGCTGCACTGTGGGTCGGGGAAGCCGACCTGGACGGCGAACTGCGCGCACACCGGGCACTCGACGACGCTGTCGGCCACCGGGGTCAGCTCCGCGCGGATCTCGTTGTGACGCTGCTTCAGGTAGGACGTGATGGTGCCCAGCCGGGCCCGGATGACGGCCATGTCCCGCTGCAGGAGCTTGTCCTCGTCCATGCTCAGGTCGGGCTGGAGTTCGGTGGTGAAGAACTCCATGAGGAAGGTGAGCACTTCGGCGGCGCGGGCCTCGACGGCAGGGGCGGAGGTGCTCAGCCCATAGTGCTGCAATGCGTTGCGGGACTTGGTCAGCACGCCGAGCGTCTTCACGGCCTTGTCCGCGATGGTGACGCCGGCGATGCCCGCCAGCCGGTCGAGCGCAGCATCGGTGGTACAGCTCTCGAAGTCACCGGATTCGAACCGCGCGCGGGTGGCGGCACCGGGGTTCTTGAAGACTTGGGACCAGTGCTCGCGTTGCAGGCGGGCCTTGAGGAGTACTTCGACGGCGGCCTGGAGGTGCAGGATCGCGTACTTCAGGTCCCGAGGCTCGGGCGGATCGCCGTGGGTGAGGTGGTCGGTGACGCTCAGGAGGTAGTCGATGCCGTTCTGGACCGGCGGGAAGTCGACGTCTGGCTGGCTGCCGAGGGGTTCACGGCGGTTCCGGGGTCTGATCTCCAAGGTCTGCCTCCTCTTTGAGGGCCAAGTGGCATGGATCGAAGGGAAGTTGGAATCAAATCCTGACCTAGTGGTAGTCACCGTCCACGCAGTCGCCGCGCGAGGCCATGGAACAGATCACGTTCTGGTGTTGCCCAATGGCCGGTATGTACGGGTGGATCGAAAGGATCGGAGAGCGCATCTCCCGCGCCGCATGATGCATGGTGCGGAGGGTAACAACGCGACACCGTAGTTGCTCCACGTCACGGCTCTTCCGACACCGCACCGCGGCTCGTCTTCTGGAGCAACGGCCTCCTGCGCGAACTCGTCGGCGAAGCAGCGGTGGCGGCTCCGGCAGTAACGGGACGAGCGGCGGGAGCGGCTCTGGCGGCAAGACAGGCATCCAGTTCGGATACGCCTGCTCCCCCGTCGGCGCTCTGGGCGCCGCGGAGGACGGAAGGCCCGCCAAGTGCTTCATGGGCAGCGACGGCCGGGCTCGATGGGGCTACGACTCCAACCGTGGTTAGCCAGCCGACGCCTGCCCGCTCTGGGCAGGGGCGGGATCCACCCCAACCGTCCCCTTCCCAGAACCGTCCCCCGCTTTTCAGCGCCTCCCAGGCTCGCCCTCAACTGCCCTGGTACGCGCTCAAAATGCCGATGATCCGGCATGATGACCTTCATGGCGGACGAAATGGACCTACGGGCGGCAGCGGCGGCATTCGACCGGAGCAGCGTGCCGGAGAGCGAGACAGCCGCCGAGGACGAACGCAAGCAGGTGCTCTCTCAGTTCCCCCTGGAGGAGTGGCCGACACTGCCCCTGTCGCGCTACGCCCTGGGGCAGGCGGCCGAGTCCGGGAGCGGACCGGCGTACTGCAGGCTGATGGAGTTCGGTACCCCGAACCTCGGCAGCATCAAGGGCGGCAGCGCGGCGAAGCACATCATGTACCACCACAACTCCGGCGAGTGGCGGGTGGCCGCGCCGCTGCGCGGGATGGCGCCGCAGGAGGCGTGGGAGGAGCTGCGCGGACAGTTCGTGCGGGCCTTCGAGGCCGTAGCTGCAGCGGACTTCGAGGCCGTGGACGATCTTGAGGCGCTGCGGTTCGGTCCGACGCTGGTGACCAAGTCTCTGGCCACCTACTTCCCCGAGCACTTCCTGCCCATCTACGCCGGCGAGCACCTGCGTCGGTTCGTCACTCTGCTGGGCGGCTCTTCGCAGCCCGACGCGCCGGCCTGGCGCAACAACCGTCGGCTGCTGGAACTCGTCCGCGCGAAGCCGGAGTTCGATGGCTGGAGCGGACAGGAGGTCATGCACTTCCTGTACGCGAAGTTCGATCCGCGACCGCAGGAGCGCGCCGTCTGGAAGATCGCCCCCGGTGAACGAGGACGGCTGTGGGAAGAGTGCCGTGACGGCGGGGTGATCCGCGTCGGGTGGGACGAGCTCGGCGACCTCGGCCAGTACCAGAGCGACTCCGAGCTGAAGCAGGCGCTCGACGCGTACTGGCCGCGCAGCAGCGGGGGCAGCCTGACGCTCGCCCGGCGACTGCTGACGTTCCGGGACCTGGAGGCGGGGGACCGGATCGTGGCCAACCGCGGGATGGACGAGGTTCTGGCCACCGGGACCGTCAGCGGAAGTTACCGCTTCGAGGCCGACCACTCCGAGTACCAGCACGTCGTCCCGGTGTCCTGGGACGTCTCCCACGCGCGGAAACTGTCGAAGCCCCAGCACGGCTGGCGGTCCACGTTCGCCAAGGTGCAGCCGACGCTTTTCGCCAGGATCACCGCGGGCCTCGCGGATACGGGCGCGGAGTCGACGGAGTCGTACACCGGCGGCCCCGTCACGCTGCCCGAGGATGTCGCAGGCGTACTGGAGGCGCTGGAGCGCAAGGGGCAGGTGATCCTGCACGGACCTCCCGGCACCGGAAAGACCCGGCTCGCACTCGGCGCCGCCCTCGCCCTCGCCGGTCGTGCGGACGCGCTCAACTCCACGCCGGACCAGCGGGCCGCGGCCCAGGCCGAGACGCTGCGGGACGGCCGCATACACATGGTGACCTTCCATCCGTCCTACGGCTACGAGGACTTCGTGGAGGGCTTCAAGCCGGACCTGAGCGCCACCGGCCCCGGGCTGACCCTGGCGCTCACCGACGGTGTGTTCCACACCCTGTGTGCCCAGGCCATCGCACGCCCGGACGAGACCTTCCTGCTGATCATCGACGAGATCAACCGGGGCGATCTGCCGCGCATCTTCGGCGAATTGGTCACCCTGCTCGAACTCGACAAGCGCGGCCTGCCCCTCGCGCTGTCCGTCAGCAGGCGCACCTTCTCGGTGCCGCCGAACGTGCGGATTATCGGGACCATGAACACGGCGGACCGCAGCATCAGCCACCTGGACGCCGCCGTACGCCGCCGCTTCGCCTTCCTCCCGGTCGGCCCCGACCCGGACGCCGTGTCCGGCACCGTCGGCCCCCTGGACCTGGCACAGTTCTTCGAGTCCCTCAACACCCGCATCGCCCGTCACCTCGACGCCGACCACCAGATAGGGCACGCCTACCTGCTGCGTAACGGCGAGCCGATCGCCACCGAGGACGACCTGGCCGCCGCCTTCCACCACGAGGTGATCCCGCTCCTGGAGGACTACTGCCTCGGCCGCGCCGACCTGCTGCACCGCATCCTCGGCAGCCTCGTCGACGCGGACACGGGACGCCCCGCGCTGATGCCGCCGCAGGACCTCGCCGCCGCCCTGGCGACCGAGTTCACCAGCGGCACGCCGGGCCCCGATGCCTGACCACACCGAGGTCCGGCTCGCAGAGTACGGATCCGCACTGCTGGGGGCCGACCAGCTCACACCCCGGGACGTCGAGCGGCTGCGCGCCCTCCAGACGCGCGCCTGCCTCAGCCTGGACCAGGCCCCGTCCGGATGGCGGCTCAAGGCCGACGCGACCGTCGGCATCCTGGTGCTCGACCGCATCCGCCTGGTCATCAAGCCCAAGTTCGCCATCCCGGGCGAGCAACTCATGAGCTGGCTCGCCTACGCCCTCGGCGCGCCCGCGCCGCTCCCGGCGACGGCACGGCGCTGGGCCACCGGCCCGGAAGGCTACGCCGACCTCGTGGCCGCGGCCCTGCTGGAGCAGTGCGAGCAACTGGTCCGGGAAGGGCTGCGCCGGGACTACGTACGCCGCCAGAGCCTGCAACCGGTCCTGCGGGGACGCCTGGACGTCGCGGCACAAGTGTTCCGGCGCTATGGGCAACTCGATCAACTGCACGTCCGCACCTTCGACCGGGAGGCGGACATCGAGGACAACCGCGTCCTGGGAACCGCGCTGCGGGTGGCCCGCACCCTGGCCACACAACCCGACCTGGCCCGCGACCTTCACACTATCGCCGACGCTTTTCCGCAGGCCCCGACCCCCGACGCCGCTCTGCGCTCCCTGGACCGCACCCGGTACACACGCCTGAACGCCCGCTACCGCGCAGCGCACACCTGGGCCCGCCTGCTCCTGTGTGGCGGCGGTGTGACCGACCTCTTCACCGACGACGGCATGACGGCGGACGGCCTCCTGCTGGCCATGCCCGCCCTCTGGGAAGCCGTCGTCCGACGTCTGGCCACCGAGGCCGCCGCCCCTCACGGCGGGCACGCCGTCCCCAGCGGCGGTGCGACAGGCATTACCGTCCGGGGCGACCTCGGCAGCACCTCGACCTTCCGGCCCGACGTGCTGCTCAGCCTTCCGGGGCGTGCCCCGTCCGCGCGCACTCTGCTGCCGGTGGACGCCAAGTACAAGCGCTACGACCGCTATGGCGTCGGCGCGGGCGACGTCCACCAACTCCTCACCTACGGTGCCGGCTACACTCCGAGCGCCGACCCGCGTGCAGTGATCGTCCACCCGTGTTCCGGTGGGCACTCCCACCGGACCCTCCAGGCCAGTGGACCGCGGGGTGCACTCGGAAGCATCCACGTCCTCGGTGTCGACACGCACGCGTCCCCGCACCAGGCGGCCCTGTGGGTCCGGTCGGCACTGCCCTGGTCCGACTGGTGACCGCCGCCCGCCCACGCCAGCCGAGGTGCTGCGGTCCCATGTCGCTCACAGGCGTGGGCGTGCCCGAGCGCTTGAAGCGTTGCAAGCCCGCGAAGCGCGCCGCGCTCGGTTCAGCCTCCGGCGCGCAGACGGTACCGCGTGACGACATCAGGGAGCTATGGCCAGTGGCGGCCCAGCGGGGAGCCACCTCGGTGATCGCCCTGGCCGAGCTGATGGATGGAGAGCTTGGCAACGACACCCGCGATCGTGTGCGGACAGGCTTTGGCTCGAGGCCATCGGTGAGGTAGCCGACGACGTCGGCGTCCAGGTCGCCGCGCTTGCCGCTGGCAGCGCCTGATCGCACCGCTCGCCTTTGTGTGCTGTTGTGCTCGGCCGAGATCAGGTTCGGGGTGTTGTGCGAAGGGGTTTGAGCATGTCCTGCGGTTCCTGGGCGGTAGCGAGATGGGGGGCAGCAGGATGGGCGGGTGCTGTCCCGGGCCCATGGTCTGACTCATGATTTCTCTGACCGAAGTGTCTCGATCACACGGTGTCGGCCGGTGGTCGGGGATGGTGCGTTGTCGGTGCCGGACTGGCGGGGTGTGTCCCTATAGGGGCCTGCCGATAGTTGTGGCGTCCTCACGATTCTGACCGTCTGACGCGGCCCGGTACCGGCAACGCGACATGTCATCGGACCGGAAGGAGAGGAACGGGCATGTCCAGTTCGACCGTGCCCAGTACGTCGTCGGCTCTGCGAACCCGTCGCCGCCCTGCGGGGGAGGTGGTGCTGGGAGTGGATACGCACCGGGATGTTCACATGGCTGCCGTGCTCTCCGTGTCGGGGGCAGTCCTCGCTACCGATGAGTTCCCGGCCACCGCGGCCGGCTACCGCGATCTGCTGAAGCGCGCCAGGAAGTGGGGAACCGTGAGACGGGCCGGAGTGGAGGGGACCGGCTCATACGGAGCGTCGTTGTCCCGCTATCTGCTGGCCCAGGGCATAGACGTGTTTGACGTGAATCGGATGGACCGGGCGGATCGTCGTCGGCGCGGCAAGTCGGATCCGCTCGATGCCCAGAACGCGGCGCAATCAGTGTTGAGCGGGCGAGCCCGTGCCCGAGCCCCCGAACTCTTCCGGACCTGTGCGCAGTTCACCGGTGTGTGCAGTCGCGAGGATGCTGGCGAGGAGCCGGTGGTGCAAGCCACCCGGATCACGCTGGGCCTGCTGGCTCACCGGATCGGCCAGCTCTCCGAGCAGATCCGGGATGTAGAGGCTCGTCTGACCCGGCTCGTGGAACGGCATGCTCCGCAGCTGCTCGACGTGGTCGGGATCGGTCCGGACACGGCGGTCGCTTTGCTGATCACGGTGGGGGACAACCCGGAACGGCTCGACAGCGAAGCGTCGTTCGTCGCGCTGTGCGGGGTCAGCCCTGTTGAGCGTTCCTCGGGACTCCGGCAGTACCGTCGCCTCAACCGCGGGGGCGACCGGCAGGCCAACGCCGCGCTCCACCGCATCGTGTTCACCCGCCTGCGGGTCGACCCGCGTACCCAGGACTACTACGAGCGCCGCATCAAGGAGGGCAAGGCCCGTCGTGAAATCGTCCGTTGCCCCAAACGCTACGCGGCCCGGGAGGTCTTCCACCTGGTCAAACAGCTACAGTCGGCACCCTGTTCATAGGGGCTGTGTGACAGCGGCGTGTGACGAGAAGTCCCGCAGGTGCGGTCCGGTGGGGCCTCTGAGTACGTGGGGTTTCTTGTCCGCCGTGAGCACCGCCGCACTCGGGTTCTCCGCTCCCGAGCGCCGAAGCATGGACGCGGTGACGACACACCTCTTACGGCCGACGCACAGCATCCGACCCGGGAACTCTTCGCGACCAACCAAGTCGTAGCCTTCACCCCTGCAAAGCCCAACACCTTTGTCTGTTCCCTCCGATGTTGCGCGGCCCGCGTGGAGCGACCGCGACGGCATTGCCAGAGGCGATGGTCGCCAGCCTGCCATTCGTCACCGCGGAGGACTTTGCCCGCTTCACCACGCGACCGCATCGCTCCGCTGGCCTTGTAGCGGGTGGCATCCCTACACGTCGCCCGCTGCCGAACGCTGCCCGCAACCCGGGACCTGGCCTGGAACGTCGGGGCAGTTGTGCCACAGTGCGGTCCGCTTCCTGTAGGCGCTCGCTATAAGGGGCTCATGACACGACGAAGCCCCGCCGGCTCGGCGGGGCTTCTGTGCGCAGGGGTTATGACGGAGTGCAGCGACTGGTGTGGGCACCGTTGTACTCCGGCTCTCCGCTTTCGAGCACGCGGAGCAAGGACGCGGTGACGACACGCGTGGTACGTCCGATGCGTAGCACGCGGCACGGGAACTCTCCGCGACGCACGAGGTCGTAGCCCTTCGCCCGAGAGAACCCCAACGCCCTGGAAGCGTCTTCCACGCTGCCCGTTCCGTCCCAGGTGGCGCGGATGTGCGTAGGGCTGTAACGGGTGCCTTGCACCTCGTTGGTCT
>NZ_JAYWVC010000254.1:0-10083 GCF_036281785.1 Streptomyces chiangmaiensis
GGTCGCTGACCCGCAGCCAACGTGAGCCTGGAATCCCCCTGCTTCAGCTGGGGGAGGATTCAACTTGTGTCAAGACCGCCGCACGCATCACACGCACGTTGCGCAGCCACCCCTGGACACCGTGGCGCGCCGAGGTGACCACCCCGCGCTTCGGCACGCCGCGGCTCGTCCTGCGCGACCCGTCGACAGATGCGGCCATGCACCTGAAGCACGCCATGGTCAACCAGCCGCAGCAGCTGACCGACGGCCTCGTGTGGTGGTGCGCTACCCCCGGGCAGGGCGGCGTCCTGTCCGCCCCCGGTGGCGGTACCTTGACCTGGGCCGTCCCGCTCCGCCGCGGTCGGCGCCGGGCCCGCTTCCGGTGGATTCTGCTGTCCGGCCTGATGATTGGCGGCCTTGGCATCGCGGGATCGGAGGCGGCCGACCACGACCCCATGGTCGAGCTGACCGTGATCGACGGAACGACCGCGCCGGGCCCGTGCAAGGTGCGCTTCAAGGATCCGTTCACCGGTGAGCGCAGGACGGGCGCATTCGCCTGCGAAGGCCACCGTGATCCGCTCATTCCCACCTATGAGGTGGGCTGGGCCGTCTCGTACGGCCCGTGGAAGGAGGACCTGTACAACGCCGATTGGGACGGCACGGCGGCCAACTCGGTGAACGACGCCTTCTTGCTGGGGGGCCTGCTGCTCACGCTCACCGGCGGCGTCGGTGGCGCGATCTCCCGCCACCACCGCAAACGGTACGCCACCGCGCCCGATGCCCCGCCTCGCACCCCACTCTCGCGCCGGGCCGCCCGTGCCTCGCTCGTGTGGGTGGGGCGCGCCCGCCGTACTCTGCGTCGATGACTCGTCCAGGACCAGGCGGTGCAGTTTGGCCCGCACGCGGGCGGCGGCACCACCGTCGACGGCCGTGCCATCGCGTGGTAGCCGGTGGTCTTGGCCGGTGGGTCCGCGAGGCCCGCCGGCCGGGATGTGCCTGCCGGTGAGGAGCGGCGACGCCCAGGCACAGCGGTGGCTCTTGCAGTCGTCAAGCGAGATGCCATACGGTCCAGCAACTTACCAACTGGTAATCAGCGGAGGTCCAATCTCGTGGCCGACAGCAGCGCGCGGACCGTGCGTCCCCCCATGTCCTCCCGGAGCCGATCGTGGTGGGGCTGGGGTGCCGCGGACGAGGCGTTGCCCGATGCCGAGTGCGTCGCCCTGGGGGCCCTGGTCTCGGATGCGGTACAAACCCCGTTGCCCGTGCCCGATGTTGCCGCCCTCGCACTGCCGAAGGTGCGCATCGAGCCGCCCCGAGCACTCGCCCCTGTGATGTCGGCCGCGCCTGAGGACCGGGCTTCACACACCTACGGCAAGGCGTATCGCGACGTGATCCGCGCCCTGAACGGAGACCTCGCGCCGGCGCCCGACCAGGTCGCCCGCCCCAGTACCGAGCAGGAGGTGATCGACGTCCTTGACTGGGCTGCGGACACGGACGTGGCCGTCGTGCCGTACGGTGCAGGCAGTTCGGTCGTCGGCGGGGTCGAGTACCGCGCGGACCGGCACCGCGCAGTGGTGTCCCTGGACCTCTCGTCACTCGATCAGGTATTGGAGATCGACCGGGTCAGCCGGGCCGCCCGGATCCAGGCCGGCGCCCTCGGCCCCGGCCTGGAGACTCAACTGCGGCCGCACGGACTCACACTGCGCCACTTCCCGCAGAGTTTCGAGTTCTCCACCCTGGGCGGCTGGCTCGCCACCCGAGCCGGCGGCCACTACGCCACGCTGTACACCCATATCGACGACTTCGTGGAGTCGTTGCGCGTCGTGACGCCCGTCGGAGTCAACGAGTCGCTGCGGCTGCCCGGTTCGGGAGCGGGTCCGTCCCCTGACCGGTTGTTCCTGGGCTCCGAGGGTGCACTCGGCGTGATCACCGAAGCCTGGATGCGGCTGCAGGAGCGCCCGCGCCACAAGGCGTCGGCCACTGTGCTGTTCGACGATGTCCACGTAGCCATGGACGCCGTACGCGCCGTCGCACAATCGGGGCTGCACCCGGCCAACTGCCGGTTGCTCGACCCCGGGGAGGCCGCCCTGGCAGGAGTTGCACGGGACAGCCAGAGCGCACTCATTCTCGGCGTGGAATCGGCCCACGTCCCTGTCGACGGGCGCCTTGCAGAACTCCTCACTCTGGCCCGCGACCACGGCGGCACGCCCTTGCCGACGGCGCCAGGCACCCCGAACGCCGCCGCGGACACCTGGCGCTCGGCGTTCCTGAGAATGCCCTACCTCCGCGATGCACTCGCCCGCATGAGCGTGATCATCGAGACGTTCGAAACCGCCTGCACCTGGGACCGTGCGCCGCAGCTGTACGAGTCGGTGCGCAGCCAACTGGCCGATGTCGTACGGGAGGTGACCGGCGCCGCCGGCACGGTCAACTGCCGCTTTACGCATGTCTATCCGGATGGACCCGCGCCCTACTTCACGGTCATCGCTCCGGGGCGGCGCGGTGAGGAGGTCGCGATGTGGGACCGGATCAAGTCAGCCGCCATGGAGATCCTTCACGACCTGGGCGCGACTGTCACCCATCATCACGCGGTCGGCCGCGACCACCGGCCCGGTTACGACCGCCAGCGTCCGGAGCCGTTCGCCCTTGCACTTCGTGCCGCGAAAGCGGCACTCGACCCTGCCGGGATCCTCAACCCGGGCGTACTTCTCGATTGACTTCCACCGGATGACACGCGAAGCGACCCGGTGCTGAAGCAGCCCGAGCGCGCTTGCGGACCGTTCGGCGATCGGCTGGTCTTCGCCGTGTGGCACCAGGCCATCAGGGACTGCTCCATCCCGTGGCCACCGGAATGTGACCACCTTGGCCGGACGCGGACGCGGCGGTGGCCCCCGGCCCTACCCTGTCGACCACGGGGCCCACTGCACGCGAACTCCACCAGTGGAGGGGCACCATTCTCATGACCGCCACGATGAACGACTCGTTTAAATTATTATGTTGACGCCAATGCGTGCGCTGTCTCATCCTCGCCTCATGTCATCGACTCCCGATCAGCACACCGACCCCTTCACTCCTCCGCAGCCGGAGCAGGCGCGAGCGCACCGCGTCTATGCGTCTCTGTTTCGCATCGCTGAGCGGCACGCGGCTAGCGACGAACAGCGCCGGCGGCAGGTCCATCCCTCGGTCATCGGGCCGCACGAGGCCGTCAGACTCGTGTCATTCCTGCTCAGCGGGGCCGCACAGCCGCAGGACGGTGAACCGGAGGTGGACCACGCCGACATCACTGCCGCGTTGAGCCTCGTCCCGCTGGTTCGCTCGGAGATGGACGAACTGGAAACCGGACTCCTCCAGATGGCGCGCGGCCGTGGCATGACCTGGCAAGAGATCGCCTTCGGGCTCGGGTTGGGCACTCCGCAAGCAGCCAGGCAGCGATACGAACGGCTGGCCGGCCGCGCCTCGGCCGGCGCGGAAGGCCCGCAATAGAAGGGCACGCCCCGGATTTGCTTGCCGCCCAGGGGTTGAGTATTCGGGGGCTGGGGCGTCCAAGCGCCTGGCCACGTCGCCCAGTGACTGCGACATGATCCTCTTTGACCTGTCGCAACGAAGGTTGAGCAGTTCTCATCGAAGGTTGATGAGGCTGAGCGCTTCAGTCGGTACCTGAGTGGCTGAGTTGGCACCGCTGCGCATCCGACGTGGCGCACGAAGCCCTCCCGCGCACGACGTGCTGGCGAGCCGGGGGCATTTGATCGGCACCCCGAACCATCCCGATCCGGTGGAAGCGCAACCGAGGTGCCGGCCAAGGCTCGCTCGGGACGGCGGCGCCCTCCTCCCACCACCCAGAGCCCGGACGGATGCCGTCCAGAACGCCCGCCGGGGCTGGTGGTATAACACGGCCATAGGGTGAGGGCATGACGGTGGCGGCTGATGGACAGGCAGCGGAGCGCTCCGCGCTGCGGCGTGCGTTGAACGAGTTGGACGCACGGCTCGCCGAGGCCACCGAGCGCGGGCCCGGAGTACACCTCCGGTTCGGACCCCTGGTCGAGCGACTGCGGACGCCGGCGGCCGCTTTCCTGCAGCCGGATCTCGAGCGCCGACTTGCCGGTCACGTCGACACCGACGACTCCTTCGCGCGGGACCGGATCGCCCATGTCCTGGCGGGCGCCTGCGGTGCGGCCGCCCTGCCTGCCCTGCTGCGTGCGAGGGAGAGCGATCGCAACGACGACGGGGACACGCTGGAGCTCGACGTCTTGGACCTGTTCTCCGCGTGGCCGGAGGAATCGATCAGTCTGGTTCTGGGCTGTGTCGGCTCCGATGACCCGAGGACCCGTCGAGTCGGCATCTGGGGCCTGGCCATCATCGACTTCGGCGGGGCGAAGTACTTCGGGTTGGTCGCCGACGCGGCGTCCGACCAGGACCCGCGGGTGCGCGCCTACGTGATGAGCACCCTCGGCACCATCTTCGGCGTGGGAGATCCCCCACGGGCCCGGGCCATCCTGATCTCCGGCGCCCGCGATCCCGCGCCCGAGGTCAGGCACAACGCCGTGGCGGCCCTGCGCTCGTCGCGCGACGAGACGGTTACCGACCTCCTGGTGGCCTGTGCCGATGACACCGACCGCTGGGTCCGGTACCAGGCAGCGTGGTCCCTGTCACGCCGACCGGGCTCGGCAGTCCGCGCCGCGCTCGAACGTCTCGCGGCGGACGAGGACGGCGACGTTCGCGACGCGGCGCGCGCTGTTATTGGGAAGGTGGCGTAGTCGAGGGCGGCCAGGCAGCCGCCGAATTGCCGGCCGGTTCGTTCATTCCGTCGCCAGATGGAGACCGGAGGTCGGTGACGTGTCGGCCCGAGACGCCCGCTGTACGCGCCTCGCCGACCCCGCCCTGACCAGTCCACTCAACCTTCGATGAGAAGAACTGCCTGTCACCAGCCTTCGCTGAGAAACGCTCAACCTTCACTGCGAGAGATCACTCTTGGCAGGCACTGGGCGAACGGTGCCTGATACGGCACCAGTTACTACCGACGAAACTCGCTGACCTGCGATGACGAGATGGTTCGGTGCGCCCGGATCCCGGGCTTCCTGGTCGGCCTTCGCACCGAGGAAGGTCGGACGAGAGGAGCGCTGTCCACGGAAGACTGTCAGTCCCCCTTCCTATGATCACGGCATGTCTGATGCCTTCACCGTCTTGTGGACCCATGACACCTGCCGTGCCCTGCGTAAGGCGGGTCGCGTGGGAGAGCGGCCGCCGGTCGCCTTCAGCGGCATCCATTCCTCCCTGCCCGCCTGGTCGAGTGCTCGTGTTGGGGATGAGGTGTACGCGCTGCACGTCAACCGATGTGTCGTGTTCGTGGTGAGCCGGATGCGGGTGATCGACATGAATCGGCGCGACTGCTGCGGCACCGCTCCCGCAACGTGGCAAGACCCGGCGTTTCCCGGGCACGGCGACTGGTCGATGCTCGGTGCCGGCGGTTGTGGCGC
This sequence comes from Streptomyces chiangmaiensis, assembly GCF_036281785.1. Lineage (NCBI taxonomy): Bacteria > Bacillati > Actinomycetota > Actinomycetes > Kitasatosporales > Streptomycetaceae > Streptomyces > Streptomyces chiangmaiensis. The sequence goes on from NZ_JAYWVC010000254.1 coordinate 5,454, forward strand.
CGCGGCGGTGCATGTGGACGCGTCGCCCGTACGTTTCGACATGCCGATCCCCGGCGATCTTCTGGCGAGGCTTACCTGGCGTAACCGCCGAGGTCGGACTCGCGGTCTGAAGCACGTGGTCGATGGCCGTCTCGAGCGCTCGATCAGCCTCCAGGGGTTCTACCGTCTGACCTCAGAGTCGGCCGGGGAGTTGGCGGAGGTCGTCGGCAACGCCGCTCCTTGATGCCGAGTGACGGTCGGCAGGCGAGTTGGAACAACCTGCCCCTCGGCCCTGACCACGGCGGGCGGCAGAAGCAAGCGCATCCATCGAAGTTCGCCCATCCTCCTTCGAGCAGAGTTTGTCGCTCACTTCTGTACCGGGGGGAGGTCGTGCGCGGTCTGCCAGTCGTCCAGGGGGACCCGGCAGCTGTTGAGCATGCTCGCAAAGAAGCGATAGAGACCCACCAGGGCGAACACCTCGAGCATCTGCTGCTCGTCGTATCGCTCGGTCAGTGTCGTCCAGGTGCTGTCGCTGATGTCGGTGAGCCACTTGCCCGTGGACATGGTCGTCGAGCCTGCGCGTGAGTCGGCCGAGTTGCTCGTGCCGCTCTGGGGCAACGCGGCCGGACTCTGAGGGGTGTTGTCGTCAGCGGGCCGCCTCGGCGCGTGCGTAGGTGCCGGGTCGGGAGCTCCCTTGGCCGCGGCCACAGCCCGGCGTGCCAGTCCCGGTCCAGATCGCCTGTGTCGAATACGCTGCGAGGACGTCCGACCGGGCATCCTCGACAATGCGTACGCCTGGGGATGCCGCCTGGTGGCGGCTCTTCACGTGGGCCCGGATGGCGCAGCTGCCGGATGCGGAAGGGGTATGACATGAGATCCCCAGGCGTGCACCTACGGGAGATCACGGACGACAACCGGGACGCTGTTCGTGCCCTCCGCGTCCGACGTGACCAGAAGCAGTTCGTCGACTCTGTGTCCAAGTCGCTCAAGGAGGCGGCAAAGAAACCGGACGCCAATCCCTGGTACCGCGCCGTGTACCGCGGCGACGAGCCGGTCGGCTTCGTGATGCTGTCGTGGAAACCGCCGGCTGGTCCTTACCAAGGGCGGTATCTCCTCTGGCGCTTCCTCATCGACAAGCGGTACCAGGGGCAAGGGATCGGCCGAGAGGCGCTCCTGCAGATCATCGACCTGGTTCGCGCGGACGGCGCCACCGAGCTGCTGACCAGCTACGAACCCGGCGAAGGCGAACCGTGGCCCTTCTACCAGAAGTTCGGGTTCGAGCCCACCGGGGAGATCGACGACGGCGAGATCGTTCTGCGGCTCGCCTTCCCCGCTCGATGAGCTCATGCCGGAACACGGACGGTATCGACCTCCGGTGGTCACACGACGAAGAACGCGGTGGGGGACCGGAAGGCTTTGCCGAAGGCGGAGGGCGCTTCATGGGTCACGACCCGCAACCGATTCGAGTTCCTGCCACGCCTGGCCCTGATGCTGCGGTCACAAGCTGGTGACGACCAAAGTGACGTCGTCACGTGCGTCTCGGCTGACGCAGAGTCGGCCCAGCAGAGCGTCGGCGAGGTGCTCTGCATCCTGCCCGGAGCAGGCGGTGAGGACGCCCGCCTCACGGTGCACATGGGAGACCGACCGTGGCAGGCGACAAAGGTCCGTGCTGGTGCGTCGATCCTCGGCGAGATGGTCTTCATGACCGTCCCCTCAGGGACGCTCGACCGAAGTGATCAAGGCGTTGACTACCTTCAGTGCCGGCATCGTGACAGCTGTTCTGAACGCCGCGATCAGCGCGGCGTCGGCAAGCCATGTGCTGAGCGCCGGTGCTCCGGCTGTGTACGACGGGTTGCTTCGGCAGATCACTCCGAGGCGCACCAGCTGGCGGGGCCTTCTACGGCCGGGTGATCTCTGCCTCCTCCACTGTGGCATTGCGCCGGTGAGGGCTCGAGGGCGGCGGGCCGGGGCGGCGACGGAGGGGGCACAGGCCGACACGTCTTGTGAGCCGAGGGGGCGGCGCGCAGGAGCCAGGAGCAGGCTGGATAGTGGAGGTGGGTTGCCGTGGCGCACAACGAAGCCATCTCGCCCGTCGAGGACGCTGCCGTACTGGAAGCTCTATTCGATCAGTCCCCTACAGGCCTGCTCATCTTGGACACGGACCTGCGCATCCTACGGCTCAACCTCACCAGGCCGGCTCTGCACGCAGTGCACCCGGAACAGACCACGGGCCGACACATCACCGACGTATACGACCTCTCGGCACCCGCTGAGGTCGAAGCGATGCTGGCCGGCGTACTGGAGAGCGGGGCGCCCGCACGGGGACAACTGGTGGGGGTGCGTCCGAAAGGCGCACCGGGGCCGGAGTACCTGTTCTCCGTCTCGGCCACTCGCCTGGAGAGCCCGAAGGGGAGGATCTGGGGGGTGCTGGCGGAGATGCTCGATGTCACCGAGCGCGAAAGGGTGAACGCCCGCCTGCGCGTCTTCGGCGCGGTGCGCAGGCACGTGGGCCAGACCCTCGACGTGGTGGCCACCTGCGAGGAACTGGTGCAGGAGGTGGTGCCGAGTCTTGCCGACATCGCCGTGGTGGAAGTGGTGGACGCAGTGATACGTGGCGACAACCCTCCGCCGAGCCCTCTGGGGCGGGAGGTGCCGCTGCGCCGCGCCGCCGTCGGCCACAGCGGCTGCCAGGAGCAGCTTCAGGCCCATCCGGTGGGTGACGTACGCGCCCTGCCCTTCCCGACGCCTTACGCCCAGACGCTCGCCGACCTCAAGCCCCGCCTCGTGGCCCTCGGCCCCGACACGCCCTGGCTGGCAGCCGACCCGCCACGCGGCGAGGCGATCCGCGTATCCGGTGCCCATAGCCTTGTCACAGTGCCCCTGACACTGCGTGGAACCGTGCTGGGGCTGCTGAGCATGTACCGCACCGATGAGGCGGACGCCTTCGACAAGGGTGATGTCACTCTCGCCCTCGCGGTGGCCGCTCACACCGCGCTGTGCATCGACAACGCCCGACGCTACACCCGCGAACACACCATCGCCTTGACCATTCAGCGCCACGTGCTGCCTCCGCGTTTTTCGACGCGGACCACCGTCGAAACCGCACACATGCATGTGCCCTCCGAGGTGGGCGGAGGCGGCGGGTTCGACACCTTCGCCCTGTCCGGTGCCCGCACCGCGCTGCTGGTCGGCGAAGTCGCCGGCCAAGGCATCCACGCTGCCACCACCCTGGGGCAGATACGGACCGCCATCCACTCATTGGCCGCACTCGACCTGGAGCCCGACGAACTCCTCGCACGCCTCAACGACACTGCCATCAGCCTGGCCGAAGAACGCTCATCATTGCCGCCCGACGACCGCCTGCCGCTCGGGGGAACCTGCGTGTACGCGGTCTACGACCCGCTCGCCCAGACCTGCACCATCGCCCTGGCCGGCCACCCTCCACCCGTCATCGCCCATCCCGACGGGAGGACCGAGGTCCCTCACCTGCCGAGCGGACCACCGTTGGGCAGTCCGGAAGGGCCCCCCTTCGCCGCCACCACGATCTCCGTAGCCGACGGCAGCATTCTCGCCTTCTACACCGCATCCCTCCTGCACACCTCCCCGTCCCCGGACACCCTCCAAGGGGTGCTGGCCCACCCTGACCGCCCACTGCAGGATCTGTGCGATGACGTGCTCTACCGGCTGCGGACCGACACCCGCCACGGCGACATCTTCCTCCTCCTCGTGCGCACCCACGCATTGCCTGCCGACCAGGTCGCCACGTGGCAACTCGACCCACACCCCAAAGCGGTCGCCACGGCGCGCAGCCACGCCCAACATCAACTCACCCTTTGGGGAGTGGATGAGGGAACGGCCTACACCGCCGAATTGATTGTCAGCGAACTGGTCACCAACGCTGTCCGCTACGGCATCCCCCCTCTGCAGTTGCAGCTCATCAAGGACCGCACGCTCACCTGCGAGGTCCATGACGGCAATCCTCTCGCGCCGCGGTTGCGCCACGCGAAGACCATCGACGAGGGCGGGCGCGGCTTGTTCATCGTTGCTCAACTCGCGCAGAACTGGGGCGTCCGCTACTGCCTCGACGGCAAGACGGTCTGGGCCGAGCAGACGCTCTGACCAGCGGCCAGGCGTCGGTGAAGGCAGCGCTGGTGCGGCTCTTCCGGGGGCGGGCCTACAGCCCGCCGCCCAGGCAGCGCAACGCCACCTTTCGGCTCAGTCGATTTCGACAGCGCGGCGCCTTCCGCGCGGCCTCCTCGATAACCCGGCAGATGTGCGTGAGGAGGCCCCGCCTCTCCGACAGGGGCCGTCGGACAAGGCTCAAAGGCGCCCTCGACAGCAGCCGGGACCGCACCGCCACTGATCGGCGTGGGGGACAGCGCGATGTGGGCCGCAGCATTCACCGGCGGTACGGCCGTGTTCGCGAGCTGAGTGACCAACCTGGGGAACGTGCGGGCCGCCCGGGTCCAGGCCGAGATTCGGCACAGGCACAACACCGGGGACTCGTACGGGAGTTGCGGCGGCCTGACCATATCGGGCTTCAGTACAGCCGGGTACCCAGGGTGTCGGCGCCTTTACGCGTCGGCGCCAAGTGTGAAAGGAACGAAAGCGGCGTTGCGCAGCAGGGGAAGGGGAGGTTCGGCGACGGACA
>NZ_JAYWVC010000255.1:0-10055 GCF_036281785.1 Streptomyces chiangmaiensis
AGTCGCCGAGATACCCGCCTACACCGCGTTCGCCAGCCGGAAGAAGAGCGAGCGGGTCACCGCCCGGTTGATCGTGCGCCGGGTCCGCGACCTGGCCAAACCCGCCGTCGTGGGAGAGCAGGGTGAACTGTTCCCCCTCTGGCGCTACCACCCGTTCTTCACCGACAACCCCGCTCCGATGCTCCAGGCGGAGCGGGAACACCGCCACCACGCCGTCGTCGAGCAGGTCATCGCAGACAGCAAAGCCTCCGCCCTGGCCCACCTGCCGTCGGGACACTTCCATGCCAACTCCGCCTGGTTGACCCTGTGGGCCATGGCCTACAACTTGCTGCGTGCCACCGGAGCACTGACCTCCGCCTTCCACGCCAGGGCCACCACCGCGACCCTTCGTGCCCACCTGATCCACGTCCCGGCCCGGATCGCTCGCTCCGCCCGGCGCATCACCCTGCACCTGCCGCACAACTGGCGCTGGCAGCACGCTTGGAGACACCTCTTCGACACCGTCCACGCCCCGCCCGAACCCGGCTGACAGCCCCTGCCCACCCGCCCGCCAGGGCCCGACCGGAACCGAACCTGTGGAAAAGCTGGGCAGACCAGCGAATACCACCTGCCCAGGCACAGACACCAACCCGAAACCCGCTCAAAAACCCGTCAGAAGATCCATTTCAGGCCACGTCGGTGGATCAAGGCTTAGCCAGTCCCAAGCAGAGCCCTCAGGGAAGCTGACGGTGGATTTCTTCCAGGAACTTCCAGGCGGCAACCGTGTGGCGCCTGCGCACGAAGGGGCTCGGCGGCACGACAACCTCCACCGCGTCCCCCTGGGTCAGGAACAACCCGATGCCGTAGAAGTCCGCGCGCATCACAGCCTCATCTCTGCGCCGCAGCACACCATCGACCAACACCGAACGAGCAGTGAACGGCGTGAACCGCTCAGCCCGCTCCATCGCCGACTCCCAGCTGCGTCCGGGCACAAACACCATGTCGATGTGCACGGGCTGCGTCGCCTGTCGGGTGATCAATCCGTCGCGGCGAACCACCGCGCCCTTCGGCAGAGACTTCAACACCCGACGTTCCTTCTCACTCAACGAGCCAGCGGGAACTGGCTCACCGAGTGGAAGGGCCATTAGGAGATTCAGTACCTCCGGTCGCGTCAGCGGTGGCATCCCCACGGCTGTCCGTCGCTCCCGCTCTTGCGCCTCGTACCGGTATGCCGCCACAGCCTTCGCCCCGAAAGCTTCGACAACCGCCAGCTTTGCCTCGCGGGGTACGAAATCGCCGGGAGCCAGCGCTCCCGCGACCACATCCATGGGCTCCCGTGCCGCGATCGCCATGAACCATCCCGCTCTCGTCCTGACCTGACGCTCTCCCCAGCGGGGCTGTACCCGCTCATCCTTACCGCTTGCCCTGCACCATCGGAAGCAAGTTCGGCCGACCTACTACGAGTCGTCTTCCGCCGCTGTGCCGAAGCGCGGATGACGCGCCGCAGAGCCAACTGACCCAAACCAGCCCAAGACACAGGAACGCTTCCCACGAACACCAAGGCTAGTGCGGACGCTCGTACGATCATGTACCACCTCCCCGGATGACTCCGAACCGGTCATCAGCGGCCCGTCGCCGTCCAAGGTGCGCCCACAGCAGGGTGCCGACGAACGACTGCGATCGTAGCCACCTCAGACCACGACGCCTACATTTGTTCGAATATTCAGGCACTTGCCGTCCCACCAAAAGTTGAAAATTCGATCACCACACGGCAGGCACGCTCTGTTGCTCCCTGTACATGACCCTGGCCGCTACAGGCCAGACGCGTGACCGGTGCGCCTGAAGCCAAGGTTCAGCCGGAGTCGGCGAAGTCGACGACGAGCGGGGATCCGATGCTGAAGTCGAGGTAGCCGCTGATCAATTCGGTCCCGCTCCGGCACCCAGCGTCAGAAAAATGGGGAACGAGGACATCTGCCGCCTCACCTCGCTGGCAACGGCGGCCAGGAAGTACGCATCAAAGTGGATCCTCTGAGGCGCCAGCGGGAAGCGGCAGACTGCTCACGACGTACTGGTTCAGGATGTCGTCCCGATCCATGAACATGATCTGGCTGCGCTTCGCCGCGTCCAAGGCGTTCCCCAACCAGTTGCGCGCCGCCTTCGTGATCTCCCCGCCGGCCACGATGAACGCGTGGTCCACGAGCACGCGACGGTTGGTCTCCGAGTCGAAGATCTCGTGCGCCAGCATCATCAGCGCCTGATTATGAATCTCCGCGATATTGGCGTTGCCTGTCCTGGACCGCCCTGTCGCATCCAGCTTGCCGCGCTTCACCTGGATCCCGAAGTACAGGAAGTGCTGCGTCGGCAGGGTGTAGCGCATCCAGATGTCTTTCCCGTACTCCAGCGCCTTGTCTCGGTGTCCGGCTGCGGTAATGCGGTGGAAGCCCAGTTGCCGGAACAATGGAAGCAGCACTTCCTCAATGAGAGCGTCCTCGCTGCAGGTGTCCAGGAAAGCAGCCAGGGCCGAACGCCGCTGCGTCTCGGCGACACTCAGGGGGCGGTGCGGGTTCTGGGCCGGCCTCGAGACACTGTTCGTTCCGATATGCCTCAGGTAGCAGTGCTTGTCTTCAGCGTAGAAAGCTTCGAAGCCCTCTCGTGAGAGCACATCGTTCAACTGACGCAAGGCATTGGACCGGTCGCGCCCCTCATTGAGTGCGCTGGCCGGGTCCATCAGGTGGTCGATGACTCGGCAGAACGACTCCGGCGGGTGGGCAGGACCCTCGTGCGACTCCGCCAGCAACTGCTCGAGCACGCCGGCTACCCAGCGATGCCGCGTCGAACCATCATGCTCCCAATCCATGTCGAGCTCGCCGAAGAATTCGGTTAAGTACTTGCTCGATCGATATGGAAAGTAAGGGGGCTCGGTGTCCCCTCGTGGAACGTCGGCACCGAGGTTTCCACAGATGAGGTCGCCGAGCCTCTCCAACGTTCTCTTCCTGAACTCCACGACGCCCCTCCCCAGAGCACAGCGGCTACAAGCAGAAGACCATTCTGCCTCGAAGGAGCAAGGGACCTGCGAGAGAAGCCAGTAGCCGACGCTCAAGGCATCGATGGCAAGCGACGGTCGGCCGATGCGGCACCCCGTCCCTGCCACCAAGACCCCGCCGGAACGAGCCGACGGGGGTCTTATCAGTCACAGACGCCCCTATAACGCAGGGGTGCGGGAAACCGGTCTGACCAGGTTGAAGACCTCGCGGGCCGCATATCGCTTGAGGCACCGAATGATCTCACGCCGGGTCTTGCCCTCCTGGGTGCGGCGTTCGTAGTACGCCTGGGTGCGCGGGTCGTGGCGCAGGCGGGTGAAGACGATGCGGTGCAGGGCGGCGTTGGCCTGCCGGTCGCCGCCATAGTTGAGCCGGCGCGTGCTCCGACGCCCGGAGGAGTACTCGATGGGGCTGACTCCGCAAAGGGCAGCAAAGGACGCCTCGGTGTTCAGCCGCTCGGGATTGTCCCCCATGGTGATCAGGAGAGTGATGGCGCTGTCCGGGCCGATGCCCATCGGTACGAGCAGTTGCGGCGCGTGGCGTTCGACGAGCCGGGTCAGGCGTTGGTTCAGCTCGTTGATCTGTCCGGTGAGCTGCTCGATGCGTTCGGCGAGCATGCGTAATGTCATGTGGGTGGCCTGGGCCACCGCGTCCTTGTCTCCCCCGCCATCGGGTGGGCTGAGGGTCGCGCAGGTGCGGAACAGCTCGGCATTGCCCAGGCTGGACAGCCGTTCCCGCAGGACGGGATCGGCGATCACTAGGACGGCCTTGAGCTGGTTGATCGCCTGAGTGCGGGCCTTGACCGCGGAGTCCTTGGCGAGTTTGTAGATCCGGGCGCTGTGCACCGGACCGTCGCCGGATTTCGCCCGGGCCCGAGCGCGACCGCTGAGCACGGCTCGCGCGGCGGCCTGCGCATCGAGCGGGTCCGACTTCCCGAGCAGCCGGCGGGCCGACCGGTCGGGCCGGTTCACTTCGAACACCTGGATCTGCTGGGCCAGCAGATAACGGGACAGCCCCGCGCCGAAGGTACCCGTGCCCTCCACACCGGCCCGGCGCACCGTCCCCCGCTGACGGGCCCAGACAAGCAGTTGTCGGTAACCGGCCGCCGTCGCCGGAAAGGACTCGATTCCCAGGACCTTCCCGAGCGGGGAGATCACGGCGGCGACATGCACCTCGCCGTGTGTGTCCACGCCCAGAACGACCTCGCGCCGAACGGGCGGATCCGTACTGGAAGAAGTACTGCGCTGTCTGGTCGTCATGATGGTTCGCCTCCCACTATGTGAGGTGCAGGGTGGATGGCACCGGCCCGCTCGGGCGGTCTGAACCGTGATGGCGCCTGAAACTCGGCAAGGCCCCTATAGGGACACGCCCCGTGGCTCGGTGACAGCAGAAACCATCCCGCAACGACAGTCGACAAGCCTGTGACTGGACACTTCGGTCATAGATCTCACGAGTCAGACCCCGCACGGGACGGCACTGCACAACCGTCCCATCGATCCCGGTACCGCGGCATGACTCGATCACTGCCGGACGACTCGGAACGAACCGATGCTCAACTTGGCCCGGTCAGGGTTGTCACAGAGTCAACTTCTCGGACATTCGTGACCGCCGCCCGGTGCCGTGTCGGCCGATGTAGCGCGCGAGCTCGCCGCCACCTATGGAGTGCGGGACCAGGGTGACGTCTCGCAGGTCGAGGTGGGTGAGCAGGTCGTTGAGGTCGTCGGCGAAGGTGTCGAAGTCGTAGCCGTCCCAGACGGGCGTGGAGTGTCCGTGGCCGCGGCGGTCGTGCGCGATTCCGCGGTACCCGGCGTCGACGACGGCCTTGAGCTGGTCCTGCCAGGCGTCGCCGTTGAGCGGCCAGCCGTGGATGAACACCACGGGACGCCCCTGGCCCCAGTCCTTGTAGAAGATCTCGACACCGTCGCGGGTGGTGCAGATGGGCATGTGGCCTCCATTGGCGCAGCTCCGGCCGTACGTGGGCAGGCCGGGCGGAAGAGAGGGGTGTTCTGGCATCCGCTTGCCAGCGGAACGCGTGCCCGCACCAATCGCAAGCGTCGACCTCCAGATGGCCTACGTGACGGTGTGGTGCTGGCCGTTCGATCGAGCCGATGCTCGCCGAAGCACGACGATCGCTGCCTGGGGATGAGGCTCTGCGGCGTACGGGATCGCGGAGCAGAAATTATGGACAGGGCGTGCTCTTGTCCGTTGTCCACTGCTGAACGTGCATGAGGGCCTGCCTGACCGGAACTTGTGATCTCAGAGGCTGCCGGGGCGGACGAGGCCGGTCCTCTTCACTCCGGTCAGGATGGGGGTGACTTCAAGGGTGGTGATGTGTTCGAGGGCGCCGATGGTGTCGCTGAGGAAGTAATACAGCGCGTTGAGGTCGGTTGCCGCGACGGCCACGAGGAGGTTGGCGTGGCCGGTGGTGGCGGAGGTGAAGCGGACCTGGGGGTGGCGGCTGAGCTGTTGTCCGGTCTCCTCTAGGCCGCCGGGTGCGACGGTGATCCACAGGAGGGCTTCGGTGCGGATGCCGAGCCGGGCCAGGTCGACCTCGGTCGCGAGTCTGAGGACCTGGCCGCCCACCAGTGCCTCTACCCGGCGGCGGGCGGTGAGGGCGGTGGTGTTGGCGCGGCGCGCGAGGTCGGTGTAGGAGGCTCGGCCGTCCTCGGTCAGTGCGGTGATCAGCTGGTGGTCGAGGGGCTGGAGGACGGGGCGGGTGGGTGCCGCGGGCATGTCGGGCCGCAGGCTGGTCAGTTCGGTCTGCGTCAGCAGGCCGCCGCTCCAGTCGAAGGCGGCCGGGAAGACCCGGAGCAGGACGTGTGAGGTCCAGGACTGGACCGCGGGGGTGGCGGGCAGGTCGCGCAGCAGCAGGTTGTTGCGGGCGTCCGGTCCGTCCAGGAACAGGATGGTGCAGATCTCGTCGCCGCCGCCGAGGACGTCCACCCAGATCGTGTCGGGACGGCGGGCCAGGGTGGCGGCGATGGCGCTGATCCGGTTGGGCTTGCACCGGATGCGCAGGGCCAGCGGGATCAGCTCGGGGAAGTGCACGGGGTTGCGTACGGCGGTGGCCCGCAGTGTCCCGTCGTGGAACAGCGGTGCCGCTCGGCGGACGACGGTGCGCTCCGAGATGCCCAGGACGCGGCCGACCGTGCGCCAGGAGGCGCGTGGTGCGGCCAGCATCGCGGCGGCGATCCGGCTGTCCGTTTCATTGAGCTGATGGCGTGCTTTCTCCATGGTTCAAGATCTTATGTCTCACTTCCTCGATACAGACGGTCGTTTCTGGCTCGGATTCTCGCCTCGGCTTAGAAACGTCTCAGAGCAACCGAAACGAAAGAGAGCAGGTGAGCACGATGACCGCAGGTATCGAGCACACGGTGGTGGACACCGACCGGGGCAAGGTCAGGGGAGTCGCGGAGGGCGAGGCGGTTTCCTTCCGGGGTATTCCGTACGCCGCGTCGCCGGTCGGCGAGCTGCGGTTCGCCGCGCCGCAGCCGCACCCGGGCTGGACGGACGTGCGGGACGCGGCCACGGCCGGCCCGTCCGTTCCGCAGGCGGCCTCCCGGCTGGAGAAGGTGCAGGGGAAGCGCGTACCGGACTGGAACGAGGATGGCAGCCTGACCGTCAACGTCTTCACTCCGCGCCGAGCGTTGCAGGACGGCGCCGCCCGCCCGGTGCTGGTCTGGTGGCACGGCGGCGGCTTCACCAGCGGTTCCGGCGGCTGGGACTAGTACGCTGGGTTACCTCTACCTGCCCGAGATCGGCGCGGCCAACGTCGGTCCCCAGGACCAGGCCGCCGTGCTGTCCTGGGTGCAGGACAACATCGCCTCCTTCGGCGGCGACCCGCGTACGGTCACCGTCGGCGGGCAGTCCGCCGGAGCGTACTCGGCCCTGTCGCTCGCGCTCGACCCCGAGACGAACGGGTCCATCACCCGGGTGCTGCTGCAGAGCGGCCCCTTCGGCCTGGACCCGCAGGATCCGCACCAGGCCGCCGAGAACGCCGACGCCTACCTGCGCCTGCTGGGCATCCCGGCCGGCACGGACACCGCGAAGGCCCTGCGTGCCCTGCCGGCCGAGCAGCTGCTGGACGCCTACGGCCGCCTGTCCGTCCAGCTCGCGGCTCCGGGTAACGCGGCTCCGCCGATGTACCCGGTCCTCGGCGCCCCCGGCATGCCCCGTACCCGGCAACAGGCACTCGTCGAAGGCGCTCTGGAGGGCAAGCCGCTGCTGATCGGCACCACCCGCGACGAGGCGACGGCGTTCTTCGCCTTCGACCCCCGCATCCAGAAGCTCACAACCGACGCCGCCCTGGACGTGCTCACCGCCCAGGTCGGCCGACAGGCCGCGCAGGAGGTCTACCAGCAGCACACCGACCGCCTCCCGCAGGCGACACCGGCGCAGATCTTCACCTCGGTGCAGACCGACGGCCTCTTCCGCGACGGCTCGCTTCAGATCGCCGACCACCACGCGGCCGGCGGCAACACCACCTACGTCTACCAGTTCGACTACGCCCCCGCCGAGGACCCCTACGCCCTGGGCGCCACCCACTGCGCCGAACTGCCTTTCCTCTTCAACACCTTCGACGCCTACCCCGGAAGCCCGATCCTCGTCGGCGCCGGCGAGGCCCAGCGCGCCCTTGGCCTCGAATTCGCGACCGCCGTCGCCGAGTTCGTCACCACCGGAACGACCGGCGACTGGCTTCCCTACGCCCCCGCGACCGCGGCCCGCATCCGCCACTTCGGCTGAGACAGGTGACCGTCATGAAGCACATCTTCCGCACGCCGACGATGCCGCACTGGGCCGAGTTCCTCACCCTGCTGGTCACCATCTACTCCTCGGACCGGCTGTACTCGCTGACCATCGCCGACCGGTTCGCGAACTGGAACCAGTGGGTGCGCCCGCTCCCCTTCACCCTGGCCTCCATCGCGCTCCTCGTCTTCTGCGTGATGCCGGGCGCCGGCCGGCTCTGGAAGACCTTGTACGCCAAGGCCCTGCACACGGCCGTCGCCCACTGAATCCCACCCGAACCCCGACATGTGATGCACGTCACATGTCGGGGTTCGAACTTTCCTGTCCGCCCTGCATCCAGTCCGCGTCGGCCACGTTCGTCCCGGCTCACCAAGGAAGGCTCAATGGGTTATCTGCGCGGATTCATCCCCTGGATCGTCGCCGGCTTCGTGTCGGGCTTCGTCGACTGGCGTTGGGGTGCGGTCAGCGGGTTCGCCTCGGGGCTGCTGCTCCTGCTCCAGGACCGCCGTCGCGGGGTCGGCCTCGACGCGCTGATCCTGGAGGCCAGCACCATCGCGTACTTCGCGTGGGTCGGTGCCGTCGCCGTCGCACGGCCGCACTCGTCCCTGTCGCACCACACCGACGTCCTCTCCTTCGCCTGGCTGGCCGCCACGGCGTGGGGAACGCTGGCGATCCGCCGCCCGTTCACGCTGGGCATCGCCAAGCGCCAGACGCCGCGGGAGGTGTGGGACATGCCGGAGTTCGTCCGCGTCAACAACCACGTCACCAGCGCGTGGGGCACCGGCTTCACGTTCATCGGCGTCAGCCTGGCCGTCGCGGGCGCGGTGGATGCCCCTGCCTGGGTGGGCATCGCCGCCCATGTCGTCGGCCTCGTCGGCCCCGCCGTCTTCACCAAGGTCTATCCCGCCCGCGTCCAGGCGCGCCTGCAGGCCGCCCAGGCGCCGGTCACGGCCGTACCGCAGTAGTGCCGAGCAGCAGTCCGTCCAAGAGGAGTGCGTACGCATGAGTACTGAAGCAAGGAACGTCGTCCTGGTCCACGGCGGGTTCGTCGACGGTTCGGGCTGGAAGGGGGTCTACGACCTGCTGAGTGCCGACGGCTACACCGTCACCGTCGTGCAGAACCCCACCCTCTCCCTCGACGGCGACGTCGCCGCCACCAAGCTGGTCCTCGACACCCAGGACGGCCCGACCGTCCTCGTCGGCCACTCTTACGGTGGCGCGGTGATCTCCGAGGCGGGCAACCACGAGAAGGTGAGCGCGCTCGTGTACATCGCTGCGTTCGCGCCCGACAAGGACGAGTCCGTCAACAGCCTCATCGCCGACCCGCCGCCCGGCGCACCCGTTCCGCCGATCCTGCCGCCCCGGAGGGCTTCCTCTTCCTGGACCGGGAGAAGTTCGCCGCCTCCTTCGCCGCCGACCTGCCCACCCACGAGGCGCGGTTCCTCGCCGACTCCCAAGTGCCGTGGGGCGCGGACGCGTTGGGCACGGCCGTCACCCGTCCGGCCTGGCGTGCCAAGCCGAGCTTCTACCTGGTCCCCACCGAGGACCGCATGATCCCGCCGCCGGCCCAGCGCGCCATGGCCGAACGGGCCGGGGCGACGGTGACCGAGACGAGCGCCAGCCACACCGTGTACGTGTCCCAGCCCGCCGAGGTCGCCGCGCTGGTCAGGACGGCCGCGGCACCCGGAACGCGGGCATGACCGGGGGGATGTCCCTTCCTCGCCACCTCCGGGGCCGGTTCGCGCCGGTCCCGGAGGAGCGCGAGGCGGCCGCTCTCACCATGCGGGGTTCGCTGCCGCCCGAGCTGGACGGCCGCTATCTGCGCAACGGCCCCAACCCGCTGCCCGGCGAGGTCTCCGGTCACTGGTTCACCGGCCCGGGCATGCTGCACGGCATCCGGCTGCGCGGCGGGCGCGCCGAGTGGTACCGCAACCGCTGGGGGCGCACCCGGGAGTTGGAGGGGCATCCCTTCGTCCGCGAGGACTTCACCATCGACCTGGCGGCGACGCCCGCCAACACGCACGTGATCCGACACGCGGGCCTGGTCCTGGCCCTGTGCGAGGCGGGCCTGCGCTACTGGGTCACCGACACGCTGGAGACCGTGGGGCCGTACGACTTCAGCGGACGGCTACGGACCGTGCAGGACAGGGCGGGATCCCCCGCCCCCGGCGAACAGCCGGTGCCGGAGGGGTGACAACGGCCACCGGCCGCTCGAGCGCCCGTGAACCCCAACCCACCCGGGTTGGAATCCCCTTCTTTTAAGAAGGGGAGGATGTCAGTACGCCCGAC
>NZ_JAYWVC010000256.1:0-9916 GCF_036281785.1 Streptomyces chiangmaiensis
TGACCGTGTTCTCGGATGCCAGCGCCGCCGCCTGGGACGAGATCGCCCGTAACGACCCGCGGGACTGGAAGAAGAACATCGCCCGGCACGCCCACGACTGGGTCACCTACTGGCGCAGCCACACGCAGGTGTAACAAAGCACAGCCACTGATGCTCCGGGAATGATGGGGGTTGCGCTGACTCCTCAGAGAGCTTGCCAGGGCCCCAGCAGGTGGCCGCGCGCACCCCGCAGGACGACTCCACGCGGACCGCGGATGCGACGGCGCCTTGATCCTTTCGGTGTCGGGCCTGTTCAATCAGCAGATGACTGAGACCGATGTCGGCCTTGGCACCGTCACCACGCCCTCCGGGATGCTCGTGCTGGGGATGGCGGGCTGGATCGACTACTGGCCGCAGGTGGGCCGGCCGCGGTCCGAGCGCGCCCGGACCGCAGTAGCCACCGGCGGCGGCCACCTGCACGGACCCGAGGACAGTGAGCCGTCCGCTTGGATGTGCGAGGCGATCGCTGTAGCAGCTGCCGCAGACCGGCCCCTGCGGGTTCGGGCCCAGACATCGGCCTCACCCTTCGACGGGGAACCGACGATCGCCGTCCTGGAGGTCGACCTCGGCCAGCCCTGGCCCAGCCTCGATGACGGCGAACCCGTGCAGCTCGGCGACCTGCCGGTCGACCGATGTGGCATGGTCCTCGGCGACGCTCAGGCGCTGGACGACTTCACCGGCCTGGACGGACAGTCCACCGACGGCCTGGCGGACGTCGCGTACTGGGGCACGTACGAAGACACCGTCCATGCGCAGTTCGGCGGTGACCGCATCCCACAGCACCCCGGCGGACACGGGCCGCGCGGGTGGCTCGACCTCCCCCTGGCCGAGGCCGAAGCGGTCGCGGAACGGCTCCGAACCTGGACCCAAGAAGGCCCCGGCAACGGGCTGATGGTCTCCGTGGACGCCCACACCGACTTCCACCGATTCAACCGATCTGGCTGGAGCCGCCCACTGCTGGCGGGTGTCATCGACCTCGGCGGCTGCCCGGTGCTCGGTCTCGGCTGGGATCCCGGGGACCACTCCATACGCCACCGCGGAGAGCGGGCCCACGGACAGGTCTACCCCGTCACCCTCGAAGCTCGCGCAGGCGAAGCGGTACTGCGCTGGACCATCCCGCCGTACGACCCTGACCTGTGAACCGCACCCCGGCGTGAAGGGTGCCCGGAGAACTCAGTTGAGCCGGACGGTTCAGCCCGGCACACTCGCCCGATGAGCCACAGCACACAGCCGGGCCGCTGGGACGGGCCCTGGTACCGGGTTCGCACCGAGCACTTCGAAGCCGCTTTCCTGCCGAACTCCGGCGAGGATCTGGAGTCTGTGGACAATGTCGACGTCTTCGTGGACCTGAAGGACGGATCCCGCTGGAGCGCGACCATCATCACCCTCGGACAAGTCGAGGTCATCATGGCGAGATGGGCCGACAGCGGGGAAGCCCTGGGAGGCCGCTACTTCTGGTGCTCAGACGGTCTCATCGTCCGCGATCCCGGCATCAGCAACATGACCCAGGTCCTCACCGGTCTGATCGATTCCGACGAGTTCACGCAGATCCTTCACCGCCTCGACGTCTGACCCAGCACCGTCCAGGCCGCGACGGCCTGCCAGTTGAACGACCCAGCAGCCCCAGGCCCTCAGTCGTAGATCGGGAAGGACGCCTGGAACGCCAGGCGCTCGTCGGCCGCGTCGCCGATGTCGGCGAGAACCCCGTCGAGCGCAATGAACTCCTCCCATGCCGCCCGGCCAGTCGCTTCGGCCAGCCGAGCCACGACGATATCTTCCAGGTCGGGAACACGCTTGTTCTTCCAGATCTTGTCGGCGAGGCTGACCAGCAGGTCGTCCAAGCCGAACCGCGCGTCCACCCATGACGCGTGAGTCGCGGCGAAGCGCGCCAGGTCCGGGCTGATGCCGTGGCCGAGCAGAAGAGCCTGCCCGGCCTCCTCGTGCGCCGATCCGGGCCCGGAGAGCTCGGCGAGGTGCACCGTCTTTCCTACGTCGTGCGTGGCCGCCCCGAAGAGCACCGCCTCGCGGTCGAAGACCACGGCGGGATAGCGCTGTTCCACCCAGTCGACTAGCTGGTGCGCGACGTCATGGACAGCGCGCAGGTGGGCCGCCAGCCGCGGCGGACTTCCCAACTCCGACAGAAGCTCTGCGACACGATCCGGCAGAGGGAGCATGGGCGGGCTGACGGTGCCGCTCATGGCTCTCGACAAGTGGGTGTTGGCCATCACCGCGTCAGGGTACTGACAGCGGCCCCCCTTGCGTACGTAAGAGGAACCCCCACCGAACCATTGTGATCTTGCTCGGTCGGGATGATCGACCTGTGCTGACGGTGTCTCATTTAGGGTGTCCGGTGATCTGTACGCTGAGCGGGGGCTTACCGTACGCTCCGGGCATGAGCGAACGCGTCGGCTACGCGAGATGCAGTCTGGACAAGCAGGACCTCACCGCCCAGCGCGAGATCCTGCTCAGTCTGGACGTTCCGGAGGGCCGGATCTCGACCGCCTCGCCCGCTCGGTTCCCGACGCCCGCGACATCGGCGACTCGCTCACCGCCCGCGGCGTCAAGCTCTCGCTGGGCGGTGCGCTGTACGACCCCGCCGACCCGATGGGCAAGATGTTCTTCAACATCCTGGCCACCTTCGCCGAGTTCGAGGTCGACCTGCTACGCATGCGCACCCGCGAAGGCATGGCGGTGGCGCGGGCCAAGGGCAAACTCAAGGGGAAGCGGCCCAAGCTCACCGCCCGTCAGCAGACGCACCTGGTCCAGCAGCACCAGTCCGGCGAGCACACCATCGCCGACCTCGCCGAGCTCTTCTCCGTTAGCCGCGCCACGGTCTACCGCGTCCTTGAACGCCACCAGAACGCACCCGCGCCTTCGACCTCCGGCGGGCAGTGACGTGCTGCCCTACGTCTACCGGGTCACCAAGTACAACCCTGCCGACCGCGATCAGCGCGGCCACTACACCGGGACCGAGCCTTCCATCAGCGACCACGGACCAGTCGAAGCCGCCTACCTGCAGGCCATCGCCGCCTTCGCCGAAGAGTTCGGTGTCGACCAGCTGGCCATCCGCGAGCCGCAGATCGGCGGCTTCGCCCACTTCGGCCTGGAACCACCGGTCGACGGCTACGGCCTGGCGGACCTCTTCCCAGCCGGCCTCGCCGGGTTCCACGACGGTGCGCTGGTGCCGATCGCCGCCGGTCTGGAACTCGTCCGGGCCATGCTCCGCGACAGCGGGGCCTGGTGCCGCCTGGAGGCGGAGGGAGCATTCGCGGTGCACGTCGGCTGGGACCAGTACCTCTTCATCGGCAGCAACCTGCCCTGCGAAGCGGCGCTGGCCCGCGCCCGCTCGCTCGGACTCTTCCCGGAACGTCTGGACGCTTCTCCGTACGAGTTCGCCCCCGACGACCCACTGCGCGTACAGCGCCCGGCCGACGCCGACTTCTGGGCCCGCCTGCACTGGGCGGTCAGCGCCCACCGCGCCACGTTCCTGGAGGAGACCTACGCCGCGAACGCCTCCCGGTGGCACCGCCTCACCCGCGACAACATCGAGGCGGTGCGCTCCCAGCTGACCCCGCGCGCACAGCTGGCGGTCTGGCCGGACCTGCTCACCGACGTCGACGCGGCAGTGGCCTCTCTGCCCGACGAGGGCCTGGTGGAAATCATCTGGGAGGACAAGAACGGGCGGATCACCAGCACCGTCGTGGACGAGACCCAGTTCGAGGCAGTGACCTCCCAGCTCGCCAGCGCGTGTGCTGCCGGCGTCGTATCCCTGGCTACCGATGAGCGGCACCCGCTGTTCACCGCTGTACTGCCCGACAGCGACGGTGTTCTCCGTGCACGCTGGCAGACCGAGCCGACGCCCAGCGACCGGGACTGGGCATTCCTGAAGACCCTGCGGCGCGGCCAGGTTGTCACCGGCACGGTGACCACCATCGCCAGCTTCGGCGTCACCTTCGTGGACATCGGCGGCTTCACCGCGATGATCAACATTCCGGAGCTGTCCTGGCGTCCGATCAACCACCCGTCCGACGTCGTCAGCGTCGGCCAGGAGGTCACAGCTGAGGTCCTCGACGTCGACATGGTCCGGGAACGGGTGCCGCTGTCGCTTCGAGCAATGCAGGAAGACCCGTGGCCGCAGGTAGCGCAGAGGATCGGCCAGGTGGTCATCGGGCCGGTCACCAAGATCGTGCCGTTCGGCGTCTTCGTCCGCATCGAAGACCGAGAGGACGGCTTCCAGGGGCTCGTGCATACCAGCGAGCTGGATGAATCGTCCGGAGACGTCGTCGAGGTCGGCGACGCCCTCACTGTGAAGATCATCGACGTCGATATCGCGCGCCGTCGTATTGCCCTGTCACATGTCCAGGCCCTTGCCTCCACTACAGAAAATCAGCCGCGTGACTGACGACGAGAGGAATCCGATGCAGGCCGAGTTGGACGATGCGCTCGCGCAGCGTGACGCGATTCGGCGCGAACTCGGCGATCTGCGCGCATGGCTCTGTAGAGTGCTCGGAATCCTGCGTCAGGAACCGGGACCCCAAGGGCTGACTGTCCTGAGCGTCGCGTCCGACAGGGAGATCGTCGCCGCTGTCGCCCAACTGCGGGCCGAGATTGATGCCCTCAAGCAACCCAGCGACGGTACAGACCCGCGCTGGTCGCAGATCGACTACCTGATCTTGGAGGGGCGAGGATTCAAGCCCTGCAGAGGATCTGTGACGAGTTCGGCGGCGGCATTCACGATGCGCTCGACCTGCTGAACCACCGCTACATCCGACTACATCAAGACCGCCTGATTACGTAGAGCTACTTGTCACTTCGCGGCAGCTTCGGGAGTACAGGGCCCCGATCCCCGTGGGTTCAAGGAAACCGAGGACTATTCACCGCGAACCCACGGGTCCCACGGTGTGCTTCAGGTCTGTGCATCCGTGGGCTCGGTTGGAACACGAGGGTGCTGAGCAAGCCGGAGGGCTTCGGCCGTGACATCGGCATCGACCTGCTCCGGTGTTGTGTCGCTGTATTCGAGGGTGTCGTAGTCGTCATCGAGTTCAGCGAGCCGTTCGGCCAGCGGCAGCTCGTGTCCGAAGCGCTGGTGAATCCGGAAGGCCAACTCTCGTGGTGTCAGCTCGCCAGCCATCATCCGGGCGGCAAGTGCTCGTGCGGCGGCTTCCTGGCCGCCAACGCTGCCGGGTGGATAGAAAGTGAGGCCCAGTTCGTCGAGTGCTGGAGGAAGGAGCTCGGGGACGTCGTAATCCGCCTCCGCGCGTGTGCACGCGGCAAGGATCCGCAGTGCGGGACCGTCGAGGCCAGCAACGAGTGCATCACAGGCAGCGTTGACCACGTCGGTGGCACGGCTCTCGCCGATTCTCCAGAGAACGGCATGGTCCTGAAGCGCGCGGGCTGCTGATTCGGTCGACAGCATCTGTCCATGATCTCGTCACAAGGTGAACCAGGGCGACCCGATTTCGTCACTGTGATGCCTGCTCAGTGGTCTCTCCCAGAAGTGCGCGCGCGGAGTCCGCGTAGCGGATGGCGGTCTTCTCGTCGATTCCGAAGACGAGGGCGAGGTGGAGTGGGTCGGCGCCGTGGGTGAGGGCCTCTTCGAGCTGGCGGTCGACACGGAGCCGTTCCAGGGTGGCGGTGAGGTTGCGCGTTAAGGTGGGGGTTGGCCGTGTTCGGCCAACGGTTGCGGCGGTGGTCGAGCCAGTCCAAAACCGCACGGCGGGTGAGGTCGTCGAGCGGACGGACGTGACCGCCGATGGTGATGCGCCGGTTGCCCAGGTCAACGTCGTCCAACTTCATGGTGCGGATCGTCTTCGGTCGTGCTGCGTGGATGGCGGCCAGGGCGATGATGAGCCGGATGTCTGGGGTGGTGGCGGTGGCGATGGCCTCGTCGATGTCCGTCTGGACGAGAGGAACCAGCGCAGCGTGCGATCGGCACCGTTGATCAGCGGCACCATCCGCTCGCGCGGGCCCGAGCCGCGGGCGCCCTTGCCGTGGCGCACACGGAGCTTGCCGAAGCGGCCCAGGTCCCACTTGATGTCGGCCAGGTCGATTTTGCATGCCTCGCTCACCCTGAGTCCGACCTGCGACATCAGCTTCGACGCGGTGTAGTTCCGTGCAGTGGGGGGCGAACTTGCGGCAGGTCGCCAGCTCGCCGCCCCAGCCGGTGAACAGTGTCTTGATCTCCGGCTCGGTCGGCGGGATCCGCAGGGCGGCGTCCTTGGATCCCCGCGGGCGGTTCATCTCGTCGATCGGGCACTCGAGGACCCGCCCGGTCATCCAATGGATCTCGACCTTGTGCCGCAGTTCCAGGAACAGGAAGTACGTGGTCAGCGCCTGCGCGCGGGCCAGCCGGGTGCCGCTCGGCGAACCCCGCAGCGCCTTCCCGAAGTATTCGTCGGCGTCGGCCGGCTCCATGTCCCATAGCGGTCGCCCGAACCAGGTCCGCATCTGGTCCAGGTGCCCGACGTCCCCGCGGATGGTGCCGCCCGCCAGCCCCGCCGATGCCCGCGCGAGGATGAACCCGGCGAGCACGTCGGTCTCGAACTGTTCCAGTTCCTCCGCCGAGACCGGATCGCGGAACTCACGCAGGTCGCGTACGGCTGCCAGCGCCAACCCGAGCCTCCTCGCCTTCACCTGTGGGGCTCGTAAAGTCGTCGTTGCAGGTCAAGCCGTGTAGCAGTATTCGTTGATGACGCCGCCGAGGATGCGGGTGCGTAGGAGTCTGCGGCCTTCGAGCTCGTGTACGGCGACGGGCTGCTGGTCGGCGCCCGGAGGTAGTTGATTGCGGGCCCGGTGGGGGCGGTGCTCGTTGTAGTGCCGCTGGTAGGCGGCCAGGACCTGCCGGGCGTGGGCCTCGTTCAGGATGAGGACATGGTCGAGGGCCTCGCGCCGGATGCTGCCGATCACCCGCTCGCAGTGGGCGTTCATCCGAGGGGCCTGCGGTGCACTCTTGAGGATCTCCATCTCCTCGGCCTCGAAGACGGCGTCGAAGGACTGGCCGTACTTGCCGTCGCGATCACGCAGCAGGAAGCGCAGGGACTCCATGCGCGTGCCGAGGTCGGCGGCCAGGTTTCGGGCCTGTTGCACCGCCCACTCCCGGGTGGGGTGTGCGGTGACGCCCGTGATGTGCAGCCGCCGGGTCCCGTGTTCGAGAAACACCAACGCGTACAGGCGCCTGCCGAGAGCAGTGTCGAGATGCAAGAAGTCGACGGCAATGATGCCCTCGGCCTGGTTGGTGAGGAACTCCCGCCAGGTCGGGCCGGTACGGCGAGGTGCCGGGTCGATGCCCGCTGCGTGGAGGATCTCCCATACCGTGGACGCGGCGATCGGGTGCCCGAGACGGGCCAACTCGCCCTGGATCCGCCTGTGCCCCCACTGCGCGTTCTCACGAGCGAGCTGCAGGATCAGCTTCTTGATGGCTGCCCTGGTCGGCGGTCGTCCGGTACGCGCGCGCCGGACGCCGTACTTCCACTTCGCCGCAATGAACCTGCGATGCCAGGCCAACAGCGTCCCGGGAGCGACCGGAAAGACCTCGCGCCAGCGGCGACGGGGTATCAGGCCGGAGAGGGCGGCCAGCCAGAACCGGTCCGCGGGCTCGTAGCGGACCGGGCCGGCTATCTGACGGCGCAGGTCCACGTTCTCATGCCGGAGTACGAGCAACTCGGCGTCCTTGGCGGTGTCGCGACGCAGCAGCACCCCGGGAACAGACAGCAGCTTGCGGGCCACCTTGTAGAGGATCGAGATGATCACGCGGACATGATCCCAGCCGAGAGTGCCCCACCGTCCCGACCTGCGGCGATGACTTTACGAGCCCCACAGGCTTCCGCCGGGCCCAGATCGAACTGGCCGGTCTGTGGCCGCGTGCCGCTTCGGCTTGGGCCCGGCGGCGAGCCGGGTACGTGCGGGTCGCGTGCGAGGGTCAGGAGCCGAGCTGGTGGAGAAGGAGATCGGCGACGACCGGCCGGTGGTCCGAAGCTGCGGTCCCCAACTCGCGGGTGGCGGTGACGGCGACCTCGGGGGAGACCGCTACGACGTCGATGCGCTTGACCGGGGCGATCGCAGGATAGGTCTTTCCGCCCTGCGGAGCGGCGTCGGCGAGCGGTCCCCACAGCTTCGCCAACTCGGGGGCGCCAGGCTCGGCGTTGAAGTCACCGACGAGGACCTTCGGCCCGAAGTCCTTGGCCAGGATGCCCAGCATGTCGTCCACCTGAACCTGTCGAACCGCCGGGTCGGCGCGGTAGTCGAGGTGCGTCGAGTAGACGTGCACCACGGTTCCGCGGACCCGGACCGTCACCTCCGCGAAGCCGGGGGCGGGGGCCGGCACCGGGTTGGCCTCCTGGGTGGACAGCCGTGTGCTCTCGTGGTTCTCCGCGCTGACGACCGGGTAACGGCTCAAGATCGCGACACCGTACTGGCGTCGTTCGGTGCGCTCAGGGGCGGGCGGCAGATCGTAGATCGGGGCGAAGAAGACCCGCATGTGCAGCCGTTCGGCCAAGTCACGTGCCTCGTCGGTGAAGTTGCTCCGGGCGTCCCAGTGCACGTCGACCTCCTGAAGGCCGATCACATCGGCATGGAGGGACTGGAGCGCCTCCGCGGTGCGGCCGAGGTCGAAGACGTTGTCCTCGCCGGCTCCCGCGTGAATGTTGTACGTGGCCACCCGCAGCGGCACGCGTCCGGCTTCCGGTCCGTCGTCGGTCGACTGGCGCGCCGAGGCAACCCCGGGCGATGTCGCACCGAACGCCGCGAAGGCGAGAACACCGGCGGCCAGCGCCCGGTAGACAGACGGTCGATTCCTGCGCTTCACCTAATCCTCCAGATGATTGACGGACTGACGATGTGCTGCGGGTGTCGGGCTGGAACGACCGGCGATCGCTCCCATACGTCTCCGGCACGCCGTGCTCCTGCACGCTCCGTACCTCCGCACCCACCTGCCACGCCCGGCTGATCATCCCGAGAACGGGTGGCCATGCCGCAGCATGCGCCCGAAATCGTGTTGACCTGCCCCCTGACCACAGGCGAACTCCGCGGCGCCATCCACCGGATGGCCCTCATAAGTGCCGAAACTCCCGGCGGCGCGCACCGCGCCGCCGGCGCACGTGGCGAACGCCCCGCACGGCCGGTACGTCCTCGCCCCCCGAGTGAGCTTCCCGCACCAGGGGCACAGCCACCACATCCGCGCCGTCCCCCTCGCCATCGGCGACGTCATGGGCCTGACCCCCGACGAGTTCGCCAAGGGCCTGCTCCGCAGGCTGACGGCCAATGTCCATCGCCACACCACCGGCACCGAACCGGCAGAGGCGTCCCGCGCATAGGCGGGTGATTTAGTGCGTTGTGGCAAACCGGATCTCGTTCGAATGTCAGCGGGTGATCCTCTGGACGAAGGTTCGCGTGCGGCCGCGGGCATAAGCGAACGGGCCCCTTGGTAGTGACGCGGTTACGACACCAGCACGACCAAGGGAGCCCGTTGCCCGATCAGTTGAGCAGCATCTCTGTGCCTGCGTCCACCACGGTCACCCCTGGGTGTGACTGCTACGTGCATCGGTTCGGTTCGATCGCTCCGGGACGGCGGGCAGGCTGCTATCCGAGTGACATGACGGATGCGGAGTGGGCCGAGGTCCGCTCCGCGATGCCTGTGCCGGCCTGGCTCCTCAAGCGGGGCGGGCGTCCGGAGGCGTTTTGCCACCGCGAGATGCTCGACGCGGTGCGCTACCTCGTCGACAACGGCGTGAAGTGGACGGCTCTGCCGGTCGACTTCCCGTACTGGCGGGCGGTCTACGACTTCTTCCGCCGCTGGCGAGCCTACGACTACGTGCGTGAACTGCACGAACGCCTGCGCCGTAGGGCGAGGGAACGCTCAGGCCGCAACGCCGAGCCCAGT
>NZ_JAYWVC010000257.1:0-9914 GCF_036281785.1 Streptomyces chiangmaiensis
TGACCGCCGGGACAACGACCGGCGTTCGTTCGAGCGGCGTGAGGACCGTGGCGGTTTCCGTCGGGACAACGACCGGCGTTCGTTCGACCGTCGCGACGACCGCGGCGGGCACCGTGGCAGCGACCGTCCCTTCAACCGCGACCGCCAGGGCGACCGCCCCGGTTTCCGCTCCGGCGGTCACGACCGCCCGTTCGGCCGTCGTGACGACCACCGCGGCACGGGGGGCGCGTTCGGCCGCCGGGAGGACAAGCCCCGCTGGAAGCGCAATGGCTGAGGCCGGGCGCGACTCCCGGGCGCAGTGAGTGCCGTGGCCCCCACCGATTTCCGGTGGGGGCCACGGCGTTTTCGGTACAAGCGGGCCGCCCTGCGGCTGTCCGCCGGTCTCTGCCGTTCCCGCACCGGCCATGCGTACGACAACTTTTGGCCATAGCAACGACCGTGTGGCGCATGTCACGTCCCCGGCGAGGGAATCGCTGGGGACATGACATCTCCCTCACCCTTCGGCGCCCGCGGTCCCTCGAAGACGGCGGGCGCCGCCGTGTCCGACGAGGAGCGGCTCGCCCAGCTCGGCTACACCCAGGTCCTCGCCCGCCGGATGTCGGCGTTCTCCAACTACGCGGTCTCCTTCACGATCATCTCGGTCCTCTCGGGCTGCCTGACGCTCTATCTGTTCGGCATGAACACGGGCGGACCGGCCGTGATGACCTGGGGCTGGGTCGCCGTCGGCCTGATGACCCTGTTCGTCGGCCTGTCCATGGCCGAGATCTGCTCGGCGTATCCGACCTCCGCGGGCCTGTACTTCTGGGCCCACCGCCTCGCGCCCCCGCGGACCGCGGCCGCCTGGGCCTGGTTCACGGGCTGGTTCAACGTGTTGGGCCAGGTGGCGGTGACGGCGGGCATCGACTTCGGCGCCGCGTCCTTCCTGGGTGCGTACCTCAATCTCCAGTTCGACTTCGAGGTCACTCCGGGCCGCACGGTCCTGCTCTTCGCGGCGATCCTGCTGCTGCACGGACTGCTGAACACCTTCGGCGTCCGCATCGTCGCCTTCCTCAACGGTGTCAGCGTGTGGTGGCATGTGCTGGGGGTCGCGGTGATCGTCGGTGCGCTCACCTTCGTACCGGACCACCACCAGTCGGCGTCCTTCGTGTTTACGAAGTTCGTGAACAACACAGGCTGGGGCAGCGGGGTCTATGTGGTGCTGCTGGGGCTGCTGATGGCGCAGTACACCTTCACCGGCTACGACGCCTCCGCCCATATGACGGAGGAGACGCACGACGCGTCGACGGCCGGGCCGAAGGGGATCGTCCGGTCGATCTGGACGTCGTGGGTGGCCGGTTTCGTGCTGCTGCTCGGCTTCACCTTCGCCATCCAGTCGTACGACAAGGAACTCGCCTCCCCGACCGGTGCACCGCCCGCGCAGATCCTGCTGGACGCTCTCGGTGTGACCGCCGGCAAGCTGCTGCTGCTCGTGGTGATCGGCGCCCAGCTGTTCTGCGGAATGGCGTCGGTGACGGCCAACAGCCGGATGATCTACGCTTTTTCGCGTGACGGCGCCCTGCCCTTCTCGCATGTCTGGCACACGGTCGATCCGCGCACGCGCACCCCTGTGGCGGCCGTCTGGCTCGCCGCGCTCGGCGCTCTGGCCCTCGGCCTGCCGTACTTGATCAACTACACGGCCTACGCGGCCGTCACCTCGATCGCCGTCATCGGGCTGTACGTCGCCTACGTCATCCCGACCCTGCTGCGGGTGCGCAAGGGCGACGCGTTCGAACGCGGGCCCTGGCACCTGGGCCGCTGGTCGCAGGTGGTCGGGGTGGTGTCGGTGGTGTGGGTCGGGATCATCACGGTCCTCTTCATGCTCCCGCAGGTCTCCCCGGTCACCTGGGAGACCTTCAACTACGCACCGGTCGCGGTCCTTGCGGTGCTCGGCTTCGCGGCGACCTGGTGGCTGGCGTCGGCCCGGCACTGGTTCCTGAACCCCGACCACGAACGCACGCGCGCGCGTGAGGCAGCGCGGGCCGGGGCGGTGAAGGTGGAGGATACGTAGTACCGGGCATGGACGGGTGGGGCCATCCGCAGGATCTCGGCCGTCGGTGTGGCCGGGACACCGATACCCGATCGGAGTCCCGGCCTCCTCCGGCTATGCTCGGGGAGGCAACATCGCCTGGGCCCTTAGCTCAATTGGCAGAGCAGTGGACTTTTAATCCATTGGTTGTGGGTTCGAGTCCCACAGGGCCTACGCAACGATCAGCCCCTGACCTGCGGCAGAAGCCGGAGAGCAGGGGCTGAATCGCGTTGCGGGAGCCCCAGAGATCGTTAGCTCGCCCAATGCTCGCCCGAATTGCAGGCGATCAAGGCATGGAGAAGCCCCAGCCGGTGCGGAAGTTTCGGCTGGGGCTTCTGGTTCAGGCGCGGGCGGAGACGATGAGTGTCCCCACGGTGCGCGGCTCGGGCGGCGCCGCGAGGACCATCGCCCGCGCGTCCCGGTAGCCGTGCTCGGCGAGCAGCCGCTCCCACGTCTCCGGCTCGTAGTCCCATCGCTTCACGACGGCAGGGTCCTCGTCGGGGCCGCGCTGGATGTACGCGGCCTGGCAGCCGTAGCAGCCCTCCACCGGCGGCCGCTGCGAGAACACCAGCCGCCCGTGCGGACGCAGCCGCTCACGCACCGCGGGCAGTAGCCGCGCCGGGTTGGTGAACCACATCGCCCCGTACACCGAGTAGATCGCGTCGAACGGCTCCTCTGCGGCCTGCAGGAAGGCCACAGCCTCCGCCTGGTGCAGCTCCAAGCCGGGCGTCTCGCCCCACCGATCGCGGGCCGCGCGCAGCTGCACGGCCGACACATCCACACCCATGGCCCGCATCCCGAGGGTGGCCAGGTGAGAGATGTTGCCCGCCTTGCCGCATCCCAAGTCCAGGACGCGGGCCCCGGCCTCCACGCCGAGGAGTTCGACGCCGGGCCCGTGGTCCTCGAAGTGGGTCCAGTTGAACCAGGTTGTCTCGCCGCGGGCGTTCGTCGGCCGGCGCCCGGGGCGCTGCCGCGAGTAGGTGTCCCACGCGATCGCCGTGTCTGTCACGCTCTGCTCCGCTCATAGGGCCAGCCGCCCGGCTTTGACACCAGACGGCTGGAGTGTCTTACGGGTGGTGCGGTCGTGTCAGCCGCTCTTCGGGCTGTCGTGGCATCCGGAGTGGCACTGGCTACAGTCGGCGGAGGCTCCCCACAGCTCGGCGTCCACCGCGTACCCGGCCGCGGCGATCGCGGCGAGGGTGCGCTCACGGGTGGCCTGCGGGCCGCCGGGCAGCGTCTCGTCTTCGTCGGTGGGGACGTGGTGGACGAACCGGCCGACGATCCGCTCGCAGAACTGTGCGTAGTCGGCCGTGTGGAGGATGAACGCATGCCAGCCGTGGTCGACGAGCTCGCTCGGGGCGAGGGACCGGCCGGGCTGCTGGCCGGAGGCGGCGATGGCTATGCCGTCGTCGGTGTGGCGGCCGCAGGCCACGCAGATGCCTGCGGCCCGCTCGGGCTCGTTGTCCCACATCGGGCTCATCGGGATGCCTCTTTGGCCCTGCAGCGCGGGCACTCGCACGGCGGGAACGCCAAGTTCATCGCGACGTGGTTCGCCGCGGGGACCACGCTGGAGCTCACGGGTGTGCGCTTCAGCGTCTCGGGATTGACCCGGTAGACGGTGATGATCAGACCGGGGTGCGCGGTATCGCTGCCTGTATCGGTCACAGATTCAAAGTGCTCCGTCACAGGGAGTTGCGCGGCGTCAGTGAGGGCGTCAATTCGGCGACACGCAGGGCGTCATTTCGGTGTCATTCCCAGCGCTGTGGGTCTACCGTGATCCCTATGGCCACACCGAACAGCGCACTGCGAGCAGTCCGCATGGGCCTGCTCATGTCACAAGACGACTTCGCTCGCGCCATCCGCAACGCCGGCTCCCGCGCCGGACAGCCCAATGATGCCAACAAGCGGCTCGTACAGCGCTGGGAATCCGGCACCACGACCGCACCCCGACCCGTGTACGCCCGCGCCCTCGAAGCTGTCACCGGCCTGCCCCTCGAGGCCCTCGGCTTCACCGTCACCGTCCCCATGGCCCGCGTCTCCGAGGACGGCCACGGCGGGCACGACATGGAACCCGGAGAGGGAGGCATCGCCCCCGCGGTGAGCGCACCACAGCCCGAACCCCAGGCCACCCACCGCAACTACTCCGGGGTGTGGCTGTCGCGGTACGAGTACTTCAGCTCCGGGCGGGACGCCGCATTCATCGGCCTGCACCACGTAGTCATCCTGCAGCACGGCAACCGGCTCAGCGTCCGCTCGCTCCCGAACGGATCGTCGAACCCCAACTCGCCGCTGACGATGGACCTGGAGATCGACGGGCACGTGGCGACCGGCACGTGGACCGAGCAGACCGCGACCGACGGCTACTACCGGGGTGCCTGCTACCACGGCGCGATCCAGCTGCTCGTCGAGCCGACCGGCCGTCGCATGACGGGCAAGTGGATCGGCTTCGGCAAGGAGTTCGACATCAACACCGGGCCGTGGGAGCTCGTCTTCCAGGACGCGTCGACGACGAAGGCGACGCTCTCCGCCTACGACCGGCCGCCCGAGTAATCCCGGGCATGACGAAACTTCCCCGGCCACGGCCGTGACCGTGGCTGGGGGCGTCGTCATGCGTACTGGCGGTGGTGGGGTCGAGGCCTATCGACAACAGGCCGCCGCCGTTGCCAGGCTTCGGGTCGGGCGCACCGTCCCGTCGGCAGACGAGGGCGTCCGGGTCCCAGCTGGCCTGCGCTGCGATGGAAGAGATTGCCGTATGCCTCTGGATGACTAACGAGCTTTCCATCTCAGCTCAATCCGCAACGTCAGAAGGGCGGAAGTCATGTCCCAGGGAAACCGTCGCCGACCGCCGGCTCGCGTCTCACCGCCTGCGGGATCTGCGGCTCACGGTTGCGCCCGTGGTGCGGTTGCCCCTCTGTGAGTTGCAGCGTCGGTGTGCGCTGCGGACGTTGGCGGGGTCGTTGAGGCCTCGGCTGAGTGGCTGGGCGTGGTCGAGGGTGAACGCCCAGGGTGAACGCCCAGGGTGAGCGCTGCGCTTGGTAGCCGGTGAGGTTGTAGTCGATCTCGCGGCCGCAGATCCAGCACGGGAGGCGCTGGGCTCGGAGCCAGTCGACGAGCCAGCAGTAGGGGCGCCCCTTGCGCGGGTTGCGACCTACGGATACCGATCATTCCCAGACCAGCGGTACGCAAAGGGCTACGCCGACGGCTATAGCGCCGGTTACGCCAAGGCCGAAGCGCGGTACTGCCCCTGATCAGCCCGCCGGGGCGCCAACCTGTAGTCCGTGGGTGGGTGCCACGACTCGTCAGGCGGCAGCGTTGACGCAGTGAGTTGAGGCTGTGGCGGGCGCGCGAGAGGCGCTCTTCACCGCGCGAGCCTGATGCCTCGTGCTCGCCTGGGTTCGACGACGATGGCGCCCTTCTGCTCGCACTGCCGCAGCTGGTAGTGGACGGCGGGACGGCTGCGCAGGCCAACGCGCTTGCCGATCTCGACGACGGTCGGGGCTTCGCCGCGCTCCGCGATCCACTCCCGGATGCAGGCCACGATGCGCTCTTGCCGCTCGGTGAGAGGATCGACTGGGTACATGCCTTCGATTAGAGCGCGTGTTCGATTTATGGAGCAAGACGGGCCGCGCACTCACGGGAGGGCAGGTGGTGCTCCGGCCCGGACGGGAAGCGGCTCGGCGCGAAGTGCCCGCAGTTGTCGAAGCGTTCGCATGGCACCCACCAGCTCCGCCAGGAACTTCCAGTGGCCGCGGAGGGCGCACGCCGGACGTTCCGGCGCACCGGCTACGCCAGCGTGAAGGACGCCCAGACGGACCTCGACCGCATCCGCGCCATCCTCGACCTGGCGGGCGACGACGAGGACGGGACGGAGCTGGGGGAGTGGCTGCACCCGGACGTGGTGTCGAAGACGTTCCGCCGTATCGCCCGGGCGGCGGACTTGCCGACGATCAATCTGCGGGACCTGCGGCATGTGTCGGCGACGGTGCAGCATGCGGGCAGCGGCGATCTCCACTCCATCAAGGAGACGCTGCGGCATTCGACGATCACGCTGACGTCGGACACGTACACCTCGCTGCTGCCCGAGGTGGATAAGGAGATTGCGGAGCGGGCGGCTGCGCTGGTGCCTCGGGCGCGGCGCAGTGACGTGGCGGCGCCGGTCGAGTAGCGTTGTCGGTGGACGCGTTGAGGCCTCGTCACCGCCGGTGGCGGGGCCTTCTTCGAGGAACTCGAAGAGCGGCACGGGAGAGGGCCCTGAACCGTCCGGTGCCCTCCGTGGGCCGTCGGCTCTCTACGGCGCGCGCGGCTTCGCTGTCGGCAGATCGGCCGGCGCGCAGAGCGCACTCTGCCAGGATGACGGTATGGGGACAGACATTGCGGTGCGTCGCCTCGACCTCGGGTACTTCATCCGGCCCGCATCGGAGACGGACAGCGAGCAACCACGGGTGGAACCCGTACTCGCCTACGTGGTGCGACACGATCAGGGCCTGATCCTCTTCGACACCGGCATCGGCGCCGCGGACCCCGAAACCGAGGCGCACTACCGACCCCGGCGCCGTGCGCTGCAGGAAGCCCTGTCCGCAGCGGGGGTAGCTCTCGGCGACATCTCCGTCGTGGTGAACTGCCATCTGCACTTCGACCACTGCGGCGGGAATCCCCTCCTGGGCGGCAAGCCCATCCTCGTCCAGGACGTGGAACTGGCCACCGCCCGTCGGGGCGGCCACACCTTCGACGAGCTTGTCGACTTTCCCGGCGCAACCTACGAGGAGCTCGCCGGGGAGGCCGAGATCTGGCCAGGAGTCCGGGTCGTTCCGACACCCGGGCACACCGAGGGACACCAGTCCCTGGTCCTCCGGAAGGACGACGGCACCGTGGTCCTCGCCGGCCAGGCCCACGACTTCGCATCCCGGTTCGCATCAGACCATCTGGCCCGCCATGCGGCACTTCACGGGGTGGAACAGCCGCTGCCGCCCTACCGGCCCTGGCTGGACCGGCTCGCCCACTTCGACCCACGGCGCGTGCTCTTCGCACACGACTGCTCGGTCTGGGAACCGTCACAGGACAACCTCTGAGACCGATCGGATGAGACGGATCGGAGGCCGAGCGGCAGCGCCTCCGGGTCGGCGGACCCGGCTTTCGGAGGTGTCAGCTCCCATCTGACCGACGGCGACGCGAGGGCCTGACGCGTCAGCCGGCCGTCAGCTCCGTGAGGGGCAGGCTGTGCTGGGTGTGGATCACCTTCGCGCGTAGATAGCGGACGTTGTGCGCCGTGGTGAAGACGCCCGTGGGGACGCGGTGGGTGACCCCGAGACCCAGGGCGCGGAGCTGATCCGCCTTGTCGGGATTGTTGGAGAGCAGGTCCAGGCTGTCGATGCCGAGGGCGCGGAGCATCTGCGCGGCGGCCGTGTAGTCGCGGGCGTCCTCCGGCAGTCCGAGCGCGGCGTTCGCCTCGTAGGTGTCCAGGCCCTGGTCCTGCAGGGCGTAGGCGTCCAGCTTGTTGTAGAGGCCGATGCCGCGGCCCTCCTGGCGGAGGTAGAGCAGGACCCCGCCCTGGTCGGCGATGCGCTCCACCGCCTCGCGCAGTTGGGGGCCGCAGTCGCAGCGGGCCGAGCCGAAGACGTCGCCGGTCAGGCACTCGGAGTGCAGGCGCACCAGCGGGGGCCGGTCGGCGGACATCTCGCCGAGGCCCACGGCGAGGTGTTCCTGGCCGTCGGCGAGGCCGTGGAAGGTGACGAGGTCGGCGGTGACCGTGTAGCCGTCGCCGAACCGGAGCGGGACCGTCACGCGGGTGCGGACCGTGGCGTCGGGGAGGCGCGTCGGGGCGCCGCTGTCGCCGGATGTGGCGGCGTCGCTTGGGTCGAGCATGTCTGTCGTCCTCCTCCGGGTCGGCTGCGGGTGCATAGTGCGCCCCTGCTTCAGATTTGAAGCACAACCTTGGCCGGAGACTGTAGTCCTGTTTTAATGTTCAAGCAACCTGTTTTCGGGCTCCCGGCCCTCGGTTACGCCGAGGACGAACGCCGCCGCCAGGGCAGGCCGTCGCACGCCGATCGCTCCTCGTTCGCCTGGAGCGCCTCCGTGATCCGGTCGCAGATCGCCTCCAGCTGGCTCACCTGCTCGGGCGTGAGATGGTCGAAGACAGATGCGCGGACCGTCTCGACATGCCCCGGTGCGGCGCGTTCCAGAAGCGCCATCCCCGCGTCCGTGAGGACTGCCGTGCTGCCGCGCTTGTCGGTCGGGCACCCCTCCCTGCGGACGGTGCCATCCTTCTCCAGGCGGGAGACGACGTAGGTCAGCCGACTGCGCGTGATCCTCGTGGCCTCGGCCAGGTCGGTCATCCGCATCCGGCGGTCGGGCGCGTCGGAAAGGCGGGCCAGTACGGAGTAGTACAGATGCGACATGCCGGCCTCCCGCTGGAGCCGCCGGTCGATCGTGTCCTCCAGGAGCCAGGACGCGGCGATGTACGAGCGCCAGGCGCGCTCTTCCTCCGGGGTGAGCCAGCGGATCGTCATACTGGCAGTGTAGTTACTGTTTAAAACTTGAACCAAGTATCGTCCGTGCGACCCTCTTTGTCGTCGGCCGAAGTCCCACTGGAGCGCACCCCCATGGCCCACCCCTACGTCCTCCTGTCCGCCGCCGTCTCCCTCGACGGCTTCCTGGACGACACCGGGCCCGCGCGGCTCCTGCTGTCCGGGCCTGAGGACTTCGACCGGGTCGACGAGGTGCGGGCGACCAGCGACGCGATACTCGTCGGGGCCGGCACGCTGCGCACCGACAACCCGCGGTTGCTGGTCAACTCGCCCGAACGGCGCGCGGCCCGGGTCGCCGCCGGGCTGCCGGAGTACCCGCTGAAGGTCACGGTCAGCGCGTCCGGCGACCTCGATCCGGACGCCCAGTTCTGGCACACGGGCGGCGCGAAGACCCTCTACACGACGGACAAGGAGGCCGAGCGGCTGCGCGGGCTGCTGCCGGCGGACGTGGACGTGGTCGCGCTCGGTCCCGACGTGGAGTGGCGGGCGGTGCTCGACCACCTGGGGAACGTCAAGGGCGTACGGCGGCTGATGGTCGAGGGCGGTGGGCGCGTGCACACCCAGCTGTTGCGGCAGGGGCTGGCGGACGAACTGCAGCTCGCGGTCGCGCCGCTGTTGGTGGGGCAGGCGGAGGCGCCGCGGATGTTCGGGCCCGGCGCCTATCCGCCGGGGCGGATGCGGCTGCTGGAGACACGGACGGTCGGGGATGTCGTGCTGCTGCGGTACGTGCCCACGGCGCCCGGCACCGGGTCGCTCGCCTCCGCCGCGGACCGGCGGTGGCTGGAGACGGCCTGCGAGCTCGCGGCGCAGTGCCCGCCGTCCCGGACGGCCTTCAGCGTGGGAGCGGTGATCGTCGCGGCGGACGGTACCGAGCTGGCGCGCGGGCACTCACGCGAGGGCGGTGACCCCGTGGTCCACGCGGAGGAGGCCGCCCTGGCGAAGCTGGATCCGGCGGATCCTCGGCTGCCCGGCGCCACGGTGTACAGCAGTCTGGAACCCTGTGCGCGCCGCTCCTCCCGGCCCGCGCCGTGTGCCCGGTTGATCCTCGAGGCCGGGGTAAGGCGGGTGGTGACGGCCTGGCGTGAACCGGACACGTTCGTGCAGTCCGCCGACGGCAGCGCGCTGCTGACTGCCGCCGGGGCGGACGTGGTGATCCTGCCGGAGTACGAGGAGCGGGCGAAGGCACCGAACGCCCATCTGCTGCCCCCGTCGACCCGTCCCTGAGGCGGTGTGCGGACCTTGTGACGGCCGAAAAAGCCGGTGAGGGGTCATGGGCACAAAACCCGTGTCCGTCCTGTCGCGCGCATGGCGTACACTGGATTCAC
>NZ_JAYWVC010000258.1:0-9732 GCF_036281785.1 Streptomyces chiangmaiensis
CAGTCCCAGTCCCGCCGCCGCGATGTTGCGTGCCATGGCCTTCCCCATGGTGCCCGTGCCGAGCACCGCGACCACGGGCTTTCCCTGACCGGACGACGGCGCCCGGTTCGCTCCGCTCATCGTCGCGCCTCCATGTGCTCGGCGGGCCGCACCCCGCGACGGCCGGCGTGCATGCCGGTGGTGTCGACTGCCGGCCGGTACCGGGGGTTCAGACGTCCTGGCCGATCCAGACGGTCTTGGCGTTCATGAACTCCCGCATGCCGAGGTCGGACAGCTCACGTCCGTAGCCGCTGCGTTTGACGCCACCGAAGGGGATCTCGGGGTAGCTGGTCGTGTTGCCGTTGATGAAGGCCATGCCCGACTGCACGTCACGGACGAACAGTTCGTGTTCGGCCTCGTCCTCGCTCCAAAGGTTCGAACCGAGGCCGTAGGGGTGCCCGTTGGCCTCCCGCAGGGCCTCCTCCAGGGAGGCCACCGTCCACACCTGCGCCACGGGGCCGAAGACCTCCTCGTGGTACATCCGCATCTCCGGCGTGATGCCGGTCAGCACGGTGGGCGGATAGAACCAGCCGGGCCCCTCCGGGCGTTCGCCGCCCAGCAGCACCGTCGCGCCCTTGGCGACGGCGTCGTCGACGTAGGACTCCACATCCCGCCGGCCGGACTCGGTGGCCAGCGGACCGACGTCGGTGCCCTCGTCCATCGGATCGCCCACCACCAGCGCGCCCATCTTCGCCACGAACATCTCGATGAACGCGTCAGCGATGTCCTGGTGCACGAAGAACCGCTTGCCGTTGATGCACGACTGCCCGTTGTTCAGGCACCGCGCCTTGACCGCGACATCGGTGGCCCGCTCCAGATTCGTGGAGGGCATGACGATGAACGGGTCCGAACCGCCGAGTTCGAGGACCACCTTCTTGATCTCATTGCCGGCGATGGTGGCCACCGACCGCCCCGCCGGTTCACTGCCCGTCAGCGTCGCGGCCGCCACCCGCGGGTCGCGTAGCACCTGCTCCACCCTCCCCGAGGAGATCAACAGGGTCTGGAACACGTCATCCGGGAAACCCGCGTCACGGAAGAGCTCTTCCAGATACAGGGCGCACTGCGGCACGTTCGAGGCGTGCTTGAGCAGACCGACGTTCCCCGCCGTCAGCGCGGGCGCGGCGAACCGCATGGCCTGCCACAACGGCAGGTTCCACGGCATCACCGCGAGCACCACACCGATCGGCTGATACGTCACGAACGTCTGCTTGGCGCCCACGCGCCCGGCGTCACTGTCCAGGTCCCGCAGGAGCGCGGGGGCTTCGGCGGCGTAGAAGCGCAACCCGCGCACGCACTTGACCACTTCCTCCTCCGCCGCACGGAAGGTCTTGCCCATCTCCGCGGTGATCATCCGGCTGACGCTCTCGATCTCCTTCTCCAGACGTTCGGCCGCATGCTGCAGCCATCCCGCCCGCTCCTCGACGCTTGTCAATCGGTACGAGGCGGCCGCGGCCGCCGCCCGGGCGAGCTTGTCCTCCAGTTCCTCGGGAGTCAGCTCGTCGAACCTCTCGAGGACCTCACCTGTCACAGGATTCGTCGTTGCGATCGCCATGATTCAACCGTATGGCCGCCCGATAAGACGTGCAATTCACCTATTTGCTACAGTCTCGCCTGCCCCATGCAGCACCGCACCCATCATGGGCGGCCCTGCCTTCCACCGGCAGTCCAGCGCCTCGCCGTCCAGCAGCGGCGACCCGCCATGCGGCCACCACATCCGCTGTCGATCCCTGCCACACAACCGGATGCGCCGCAAGTGCAGACATGTGAACGTGGTGACATCCGCAGCGGCGGCCGCGGTGAGCGACGCCAGAACCCGATTCCTGCCCACGCCGCACGGCCGGAGCCGCCTTTTCGCTTGCCGGCGAAAGCGAGGCGCACGTGCTGCAGATGCGAGCAGCATCGCTTGGCGCGGGGCGGGTGGCGACCGGCTCTCGCGACCACCTGCGACGTGGCGCTCGGCGGCCCCACGCGATTGCTGCGAGGTGACGCCTCCATCCGCCTCGTCCGGATGGCCGCCGGCCTCTCCCGAGCGGCTGCCGCCCAGCACGGTCTCGGGTCGGCCGTCACCGAAGTGGCGGCACAGCATGGACTGGCCTCATCCGGCGTTCCGGAGGATTTTCGCTTCGAATCGCTCCAGGCTCGGGTTGATCGCCCGGTTCAGAAGCGCGTACAAGCCCTGCGCTCAGGTGGTTCGCAGTATGGCCCTCACCGTGGACGGCAGTACGAGGCGCCACTGACAACGGACACGGTTCGAGGGCCTGCTCCCCGGGAGCAGGCCCTCGAACCGACAACCGTGGCCTGACACACTCAGCCGCGCAGGACACGCCCCTGCTTGTCGGTGCGGTCGTTGCTGGTGAGGAACAGGATTCCGTCGATCAGGGCCCAGATGCCGAGGCCACCGCAGGTGAAGAGCTGGGCGATCGCCACGCCGGTGCTGCCGACGTAGAAGCGGCCGGCGCCGAACCCGCCCAGGAAGATCTGCAGGATGCCCGCGACCACCTTGGACTTGTCGGAGTACGGGCGGCCGAGCGGGTCGACGCCGTAGGGGGTCTCAGGGGTGGGGACAGTCATGGAAGTTGCTCCTGGAAGTGCCGTAAGCAGTCACGAAGGTCCGGAACGGATGTGCTCCGGACTGGATGAGCCCAGGAGGGATCCCACGGCGAAGTCACGCAATTGTCATCCCCCCTGCGAGCCGGGAGCTTAGGGAGACGGAAGGGGCGGATGGGAGTGGCGTCGAACGATCGTTCCCATTCCGTGATCAATTACGGACAGCTTCCGGTCAAATCAGGCCTCATCACGCTGAATCAGCCGACGTGGCTCTCCTGGCTGGTGCGTGGCCTAGACGACATTGCGTGCTACGACCCACGCCACGGCGAGCACCAGAACAAGGGCCTGCGCCCGGCGGCTCAGCCGTGGCTGCCAGCGGCGCCCCCGCAGGCCTTCCACCATCCAGCGCCCCAACAGCGCCAGCGCGTAGGGCGAGGCGAGCAGTAGGGCTCTGTTGTCCAGCCAGGCCGCGGCGAAGTGACCGTGCATCAGGTCGTACATCATGCGGGTGCCGCCGCAGGCGGGGCAGAGCAGGCCGGTGACGAGCCGGAACGGGCACCGGGGCAGGACATGGCCTGGCTGGTGCGGATCGGTGACGTAGAGGTACCCGGCGCCCGCCGCGCCGGCGGCGAGCACCGCGAGGGGTGCCGCCGCCGGATGTCCGAGCAGGGACCACGTGCGCGGCAGGGCGTCAGCCACGCAGGATCCGGCCCTGGGCGTCGGTCTGGTTCTCGCTCGTCAGCAGGATGATGCCGTCGATCAGGGCCCAGATGCCGAGGCCACCGCAGGTGAAGAGCTGGGCCAGGCCCATGCCCACGTTGCCGAGGTAGAAGCGCCCGACGCCGAGGGTGCCGAGGGCGAGTTGCAGTACACCCGCCACGATCTTCGACTTGTCGGAGTACGGGCGGCCGAAGGGGTCGTAGCCGTAAGGGGCGTTCGGGTCCCCGGTGTACGTCCCCGGCGGGACGGGACCGCCGGGGTACCCGTACGGCCCGGGCGGCTGCTGGGGATACCCGTATCCTCCGGGGCCCGGCCCGTAGGGGTTCGATCCGTAGGGACCCGGCTGCTGCGGCTGCTGAGGCTGCTCGCTCAAGGGGATTGCTCCTGGGGCCGGCGCGGGTGAACC
Source organism: Streptomyces chiangmaiensis (assembly GCF_036281785.1). Classification (NCBI taxonomy): domain Bacteria; kingdom Bacillati; phylum Actinomycetota; class Actinomycetes; order Kitasatosporales; family Streptomycetaceae; genus Streptomyces; species Streptomyces chiangmaiensis. The sequence continues at coordinate 3,713 of NZ_JAYWVC010000258.1, forward strand.
GCGAAGACACGAAAAGATGATGAGGCCGGACATGATGCACGAGGCACCCGGCGGTGCAGAAGCCGGGGCCGCGTGAATCGGCGTCGGGGCCCGGTCTGGGCGGGGCCGGGGCGTCGCCCCGGCCGGGATCCGGGAGCTGTGGCCCCTCGCCCACGGGGTGCACGAGCTGTGCATGGACATCCTGCCGGGGATGACGAGGATGCTGCACATACACATCCCCTCAACCGACAACGTGACAACGCCCTTTGAGGCGATGCTCACCCTCGCCGGAGGAACTCGTGCGCCATCGCGATCATGGCACGTGCCGCAGCACCGGGCGGGCGCTCGGACGGAGCGGCCAGGGAAAACTGCCATTCCAGGTCGGCGTCGTCGACGGTCAGTGTGGCGACGTCCTGCTCCTTGCCGAGGGCAACCCGTGGCAGCAGTGCCACGCCCAGGCCGTTTTGCACGTAGGCGACGCCGGTGGTGAGGTCGCTGATCTCGATGGCGACGCGATGGGGGACAGAGGCGGCGGCGAAGGCCCGGTCGGCAACGGTCCGGTTGCTGTAGCCCACGGGGAAGTCGACGAAGTCCAGGCCGGCCAGTTCGGTGATCGACACGGTGCGGCGCTTCGCGAGCGGATGGTGGGCCGGCACGACCAGGTCGAGCACCGAGGTGGCGAGGTCGGTCAGCGTGATGCCTGTCGGGCGCGGTCCGGGTCCCGAGACGAAGGCGAGGTCGAGCCGCCGTTCGAGGAGGGCTTCGACCAGGCCCTGGGAGCCGGAGGGGGCAGTGCTGGTTTGCAGGAACACGCCGGGATGACGCCGGTGGAATTCACCGAGGAACACGGGAAGGTCGATGAGCCCAACCGTGGTTATCGCGCCCAGCCGCAGTGTGCCGCGCAGTCCGCCGCGGACCTCGGCCACCGCGTCCGCGGCCTCCCGGGCGGCGTCGAGAGCGGCATGGGCGCGCGGGAGCAGGGCAGCACCGGCATCGGTGAGCAGCACGCGTTTGGGAGTGCGTTCCAGCAGCGGCGTGCCGAGTTCTCGCTCGAGGTTCTTGATGGTGGTGGAGACCGCGGACTGGACGACGTGCACCCGTGCGGCGGCACGGGTGAAGTTCGCTTCCTCGGCGACGGCGACGAAGTACTCGAGCTGGCGCAGTTCCACCCTCCGAGTATCCCTCAGCGAGCCCCAAAGGTATCTCTCAGCGAGATGGCGGCAGTCTATGACTTTTGTTGGACAGCGCCTGTTGCGTCCAGCGATTCTGTTGGAAGTTCAACCGATGCAGGAGGCTGACAAATGACCTACAAGACGCCACCGACATATCTGGGCAGCGGCGACCCAGTGCGGCAGCGCAAGGACTACTACCCCCCTTGGCTGGACAATCTTGCCGACGATGTGACGCTGGAGGCCGGGGTCTTCAACGGGACCATCCACGGAGCCAAGGACGTTTTCGCGATACTGTCCTACGCGCGCACTCTGTACGAATTCCAGGACTTCATCTACGTCGGTAAGTACGGAGAGAACGGCTTCGTCGAGGACTACGCAGCGACGGTGGACGGTAGGCCGATCGCCAACATCGCTGTCGTCTACAAAAATGAAGAGGGGAAGACGCAGCATCTTGTGATGAACCACCGTCCGCTGCCGATGCTCCAGTACTTCTCCCGGAAGCTGGGCGAGCACTTCGCCGGGACAGAGTACGCGAAGTACTGCGCCGACCCGTCAGCGGATGCCGACCGCGACTGAACGGATTCCCGCTCATTTCTGCTGCGATATAGAGGAAACATGTCACGGAATCAGGCAATCGAGGCAATCGTGGATGCTTGCCGGCGAGCATATTCCGGATTCGAGGAGAACGATTCCTCTGAGCTGGTGGCCCTGATGTCGGGAATCTTTCCGTGGCGGAGCGTAGCGATCCCGAAATGACAGATTCATAATCTGAACTCAAGGAGTGCGCTGCGGCGAGCGGTCCTGATCACGGACCTCAGTGGGTCGCAGGAACCCAGCACTCTTACGTGATCATACCGAGAGAGTCGGTAAAGGCCTAGAGGGGGCCCGACGCCGATGACACTCTGCGCACGGGCCGGTTCCATTGAGAAGGAAGGGTCCGGAGCCTGGTCGCCGACGAGGATGTCGGCAGCATCGTTCTTGTCCGGGACGCCCGCCGAGTTCGTCGGGCGTCGAGAGACGAAAGGTCACTCATGTCTCGATCCATGCGCGCGCTCGTAGCCGGAAAGGTCGGCGAACCGATCGATGTCCTGCGGCTGGAATCCCGGCCTGTTCCCACGCCAGAAGCCGGTCAGGCGTTGATCCGTGTGAAGGCGACTCCGATTCACGCCAGCGATCTGCACGTGCTGCGTGGCCGCTACGGTTTCTCCCCCGAGTTTCCCACTGTTGGGGGTCATATGGAATGCGTGGGCCGTATCGAGACCCTGGGCCCGGATACCGAGGGGCTAAAGATCGGCGAGCGCGTGGTGGCCGTTGCGGTCCCGGCGGTACCCGGGCCCCATATGGCCGGCACTTGGCAGGAATACCTTGTTGCCGATACACGAAGGCTCCTACCGGTCCCCGATCAACTGAGCGACTCCGATGCCTGTCAACTCGCCATCAACCCGTTGACCGCGCTGCTCCTCGTGACACGCGAACTCGACGTGCAGCCGGGTGAATGGTTGTTGCAGACGGCAGCGGGCTCCACCGTCGGCCGGCTCGTCATTCAGCTGGCCAGGCATCTGGGCATTCGCACGATCAATGTCGTGCGGCGGCGCGATGCCGTCGAGGAGATCAAAGCGCTTGGTGGTGACGAGGTCATTTGCACTGAGGACGAGGACCTGTTGCAGCGTGTGGCTGAGATCGCAGGACCGGCCGGTGTACGCAAGGCAATCGATTGTGTCGCGGGCCACGTGGGTGCCCAGGTATCCCAGGCACTGGCTCCCGGGGGAGAGGTCGTGGTCTACGGCGCGCTCTCTACCCATCGGCAGACTGACCCGGCAGCGCTGACGATCCCGCTGCAGGCACGCTCGGTCATCTACGAGACCAAAGCAGTCCGTGGCTTCTGGCTGAACCGCTGGTTCGGCACTGCCTCACCTGAGGAGGCGCTGCGCGCGCTGTCCCAGGTTCGCACTCTCGTCGCTGATGGAGTGCTGAGCATCCCCCAAGGCCGGCCGTTCCCGCTCGAACGCTTCACTGAAGCCATCGCGCTCGCCGAAACACCCGCACGTGGCGCCAAGCCACTCTTCGTCTTCGAAGACGGCCGGGACAACGACGACAGGTAGGAAGCAGCCCCTGCCGGTGCTGGCGGGCGCGGTCATCAGCCCCAACGAGCGACGACGGCCTCCGCGACGCTGAAGACCACATGGCACTCGGCGCACTGCGCGTTGCCGAAGACGTGGGTCAACTTGTGTGCGGCGTCGGACTGGCCGTCTGCGGAGGCTCGGGTGTGGAGTCTTCGGCCGAGCCCCTCCAGGGCGACCTTGCGCTTTTCAGGCGAGTTGATCGTGCGGCCAGGATCATGATCCGGCCCGACAAGGAGAGACGTCGACACCCCGTGACGTACCACTGCGTACGCTGACGTCCGTTGCCGTTGCCGTCAGGTGCCGTTGAGTTTCGTCACCTGTAGGGCATCCCTGTCGTAGCCGGCGTCCAAGCGCGGGCACAGGTCTCCCCAGTGATCACAGAGCGTCGCTACTCCATGACCACTGGGGCCTGTGCCCGTTCTATTGCCGGTGTCCCCAGCCGCGCCTATCCGCGTGACCTCTGAATAAAGCGTGTGGCGGTATTGGGGGGCATGGCCCGGCGCCCGCTATGTTCGGTCTGAAAATCGGACATTCGGAGCCGGCATGCAGAAGACAGAAGAACTGGTCGAGGAGGCTGAGCCGTCCGTCGCGGTCCCCGCGATGACCGCCGCCGCAGCCCCCGGCCAGACCCTGCCCCAACCGCTCCTGTTCGCGGCGGCCGTCTTCGCCGGTCCGGTGTTCCTCGTCCTCAGCCTGTGGCAGAACCACCCGGCCATGCATGCCTGGCGGACGGTCTGTCTCGCCATCACCGTGCAGGCGTTGCCCTTCCTGCTGCTGGGCACGGCCCTGTCCGGAGCGATCAACGCGTTCGTGCCGGAACGGGTGTTCAGCCGGGCGCTGCCCCGGCGGCCCGTGCTCGCCGTCCCGGTCGCCGGGGTCGCCGGGGTCGTGCTGCCCGGGTGCGAGTGCGCGTCGGTGCCGGTCGCGAACAGCCTGATCCGCCGGGGGGTCACCCCGGCGGCCGCCTTCGCGTTCCTGCTGTCGGCTCCCGCTGTCAATCCGGTCGTGCTGACCGCGACGGCCATCGCCTTTCCCGGCAGTCCCGCCATGGTCCTGGCCCGGTTGCTCGCCTCGCTCGCCACCGCCGCCGCGATGGGCTGGCTGTGGCTCTGGCTGGGACGCGACGAATGGCTCCGGCCGGCCGTACGGCACACTGGGCACCGGCCGGGGCACAGCCGCTGCACGGAGTTCCGGCTCGGCTTCCAGCACGATTTCCTGCACGCCGGCGGCTTTCTGGTCCTCGGGGCCATGGCGGCGGCCACCTTCAACGTGGCGGTCCCACGGTCCGTGCTCGACGTGTTCTCCGGCTCGCCCTGGCTGTCGGTGCTGTTCATGGCCGGGCTGGCCGTCCTGCTGGCGGTGTGCTCCGAGGCGGACGCCTTCGTCGCGGCCTCGCTCACCGGCTTCTCGCCCCTGGCCCGGCTGGTGTTCATGGTGGTGGGGCCGATGGTCGATCTGAAGCTGATCGCTCTTCAGGCGGGCACCTTCGGCAGGGCCTTCGCAGTCCGTTTCTCCGCCGCCACGACGGTCGTCGCGGTGCTGTGCAGCGTGCTGATCGGAGGGGCGCTGCTGTGAAACGGCCCGTCCAGGTGGTCCTGCTCGTGCTCGGCGGTCTCGGGCTGCTGCGCGTCTCGCTCTTCACCGACCTGTACCTGAGATACGTCAAGGAGGACCTGCGCCCGATGTTGATCGTCTCGGGCGCCCTGCTGCTCCTGCTGGGAGTAGCGGACGCGGTGTCGCAGTGGAGTTCACACAGGCGCGAGACGCACGCGGAGCGCCGGGAGCACGGCGGTCACCACGACGGCCCCGGTCACGATGGTGACGACGGCGAAGGCCACGGTCACCACCACTCCACCGTGCCCCGTCCTGCCTGGCTGCTGTTCCTCCCCGTGCTGAGCCTGCTCTTCTACGCCCCGCCGGCCCTCGGCGCCTACACGGCTTCCCGTGAGGCTCCCAAGGCCGTTGCGGAGCAGGAGGACTTCGATCCGCTGCCCGCGACCTCGCCCGTCGAGATGACTCTTACGGCCTTCATCGCCCGTGTGCAGCAGGACCGCGAACGGGCCATCAAGGGGCGCAGCGTCCGGATGACCGGTTTCGTCACGCCCGACAAGCAGGGCGGCGGCTGGTATCTGACTCGGATCATCTTCTCGTGCTGCGCGGCGGACGCCCAGCCCGTGAAGGTGCGGATGTACGGGTCTGCGGCCCTGCCCGCCAACACCTGGGTGGTTGTTACGGGCACCTGGCATCCCGGCGGGACCCTGGGTACGAACTCCGCCCCCGTCGCGCTCGACGCCCATGGCGTCGAACGGATCACCCGGCCGGTGAACGCGAACACGGACGAACTTCCGCTCACCGCGTCCCGCTGACGGCTGGCCGCGCGCCGCCGCCCGCCCGCGGCCGCACGGCCACATGCCCTACGGGCCCTGTCCCACACGTGGGCCCGCGTCGGCGCAGCGCGGAGCGGAGCCGGGAAGCGCGCCCGGCGGAGCGGCAGCGCAGCCGAGTGCTTGATCAGGTAGGGGAAGCTTTGCGTCCTGCGGTTCACGTCTCGTGAGGCGGAGCAGATCGGAAGTCGCCTCCGGCTCCTGCGCCTGTTGAGTGGTCGGCTTCGCCAACGGGCTGCAGCACCCCGGGTGTTGCAGCCGTCTATCGCCGGACAGCCCGGACACCGGCTCATTGAGCTGTCCGGGCTGTTTATGCAGGTGAGAGGCATGGCTGGACAGCCGGACAGCCGGACAGCCGGACA
>NZ_JAYWVC010000259.1:0-9715 GCF_036281785.1 Streptomyces chiangmaiensis
ACAAGTGTATTGATGCCGCAACCAACCACCGATACGGCGGCAGTCGCAGACAGCAAACCGAGGACGGAACCGTCAAGCATCAAGTGAGGTCAACGCGTCAAGCATCAAGCGAAGTAGGACAGGAATTGATCATCTAGTGCGGTGGGAGTTTCCCTACTTCATCAAGGCACCCGGCTGCGCTCCGCTCCGCCGGGCGCGCTCCCGGCTCCGCGCCGGGCGCCGCTCCTGCCTCCGGCCCGCTCCGCCCGCGCTGCGCCGACGCGCGCCCACACGTGGATAGGGCTAGAGGCCATGAGTCGATCACCGCATAGAGCGGCCAACGGTCAAGACGATGCCTCCGGCGGGGGATCGGCAGGCACCGGGAGGGGGCGCCGTCGCCGACTGCGGGTCCGTGGGGGGCGTGCGCGGGGAGCCGGGGTGAGTGGTGGGTCAGAAAGGTCTGATCCCTCACGCTCGTGCCGGCCGCCGACTCGACCAGACGCCATTCGCCAGCAACGCCAAGCCAACGAGGACCATCAGACACCCGGAAAGGCCTGCAATCAGCCCTATAGATGTCTCCCCGTCCGGATCGCCAACGCCGCCTGGGGTCGGCTCGGTGCTGAGCCAGTTCACCACTGCCCACGCCTGGGTCACAACCAGAGCACCCAAGGCCACGAGCAGGGGACCCATGGCAAGATCGTAAAGACGAACAGGCCTGCCTTTCCGTGCGAGCGCCCAAACGACTCCACCGATTAGGGAGAACGGGATCGTGAGGAGCTGACCTGCCAGCAATCCCATCAGCATAGCGAGACGCATGTGGTCGAGTCCTTCGCCCCGCGGGTCGAAGATCAGGGCTCCTGGGCCCCCTGTAAGAAGGCCGATCGCCACCGCGCGGATCAACGTCACGTCGGACAGGATGCCGTAGGGGACGCCGTGCTGGGGCTACAGGCTGGAATCCGACTGCACAGCTGAGACCCCGGCGTAGCCGCACCCCAGGTCAGCCGGATGGAGGTTCGTAGAGAACCCAGGTTTCCCAAGCTCAGGCGGCACCGTGGGAGGACAGCACCGCCTTTACGAAGTCGGCCGACGGCAAGTAGTCATGGAAGTGGCAGGCCTCAGTGCCCGACTGACACCGCTCATCGCGGCGTCACCGCACCTTCATCGCGTGTCCAGGGAAGCGCCGCACCCTGTGCAACCTTTCACAGCCGTCGCATGTCTGGTCTACCGAGTCGGCAGACTCAACGGGTCTTTCGGGTCCGCCGAGAGATGACGTACCGCGGGCCCCTTCCTGCTTGGGGGACACATGCGTATTTGCTCCACTGTGGCAGCCGTGACCGGCGCCCTGGCCCTTGCGGCCCTTGCCGTTCCTGCCGCACAGGCCGACCAGGTAACGAACAACCTGGACAGGCCGAGCGTCATCAAACGCTTCTCAGCGACCGCGGATTCGTCCACCCTCAGCGCAACCGCTGTACCGACGATCACTAATGTCACTGTGAACGGCGGTAAGGACATCGTCCTGGGCACCACATACGCAAAAACGATCACTGTTTCGCTGACCGCCTCCCACGAGTCCGGCATCCAGGACGCGATCATCTTTCTGTGGCACGGCACCGATGCCGCCCATAGCGACGGCAGCCTGCCCCCGAACAAATACGGGGCCACCTGGGCCACTTGCACGGCGTCCAGCGCCACCACCTCGACCTGCAAGCTGACCATCACGATCGACCCACAGCGCGACCTCTACAAGAACTCCCTGGCCGGCACCTGGCACGTCGGCGCCTTCGCGCTGGCCGGTGACAGCAGCCACTACTACAACGAGTACTACGGCACGCACCGTGTGCAGCGCTACTCCAAGCTGACGGTCAACGCCTCGCCGGAGCCGGTGGTGAAGGGCAAGTCGATCACGGTCACGGGCAAGCTGACGCGCGCCAACTGGGAGACCCACGACTACCGCGGCTACACCAACCAGCCGGTCAAGCTGCAGTTCCGCAAAGCGGGTACCACCACCTACTCCACGATCAAGACGGTCTACACCGACAGCTACGGCAACCTGAAGACCACGGTCACCGCCTCCGCCGACGGCTACTGGCGCTGGAACTTCGCCGGCTCCAGCACCACTCCATCGGTCACGGCCACTGGCGACTACGTCGACGTCCAGTAGTCACCTTCCGTCACTCCGGAAAGCGGCGGTCGACCACGCACCAGGCGCACTCCAGCCCGGCCGCAGCGGCCGCCGCAACATCGCCCGCCTGCACGGCAGCGTGCCCGCCGATGCCGTTATGGGCCGCTGCCCCGGGGTTCCCGTGGGGCTCGTCGTGCTCGGCGCGGTGCTTCAGATCCGGGCTGGAGTGTTCGCCAGGGCTCGTCATGCTGGCGACGGAGATTGAGCAGCGCCTTTACTCTCTGGCCAGGACGACCGTCAAGTGAGCCACCGATGTGTGACACCAGCGTCTGACACCAACAACCGCGAACACGGTCGGATTCCGGCGTACCTCAGCGGCCGACGTCGAGCCGCTTTCCCAGCGAAATGCAGGGTCCGGATGGCGCCGTGTTCGACCCTGATAAAGATGAGGCCACACGTTCAAACCCTGGTGCCGCCATGGGCCCTCAACCTCGCGGAAGAGGGCCCATGATCTGACGCGCCCCTTTTACTCCGCCGACCTCGAACCTCAGGACGTTGGCATTGCCAGGTGGGGTAGCGCCAGTCGGTAGGCGACTTGGGCCGTCTCGGCATCGAGGAAGCCTTTGATGCCCAGGAGGCGATGAGCCAGTGTGAGGCTGCGGGATGCGCCTGGGCCATCGGAACTCGAGTCGTGAAGGACCTGCCAGAGGCCCGCCAGCATCGCGGCGAACACGGACACCGGACCATCTACGGGTCCTTCTCGCCGAGCCCAGCGTTCGGCAATCAGGCCACCTACCCGGGGGATGTCCTCGATGCCGCGCCAAAGGGCGTCGGGGGCGGCGTACGCCACAGCGCCGACGTGAGAGTGAATGAGGGCCCCGCTGCACAGGAGACACGGTTCAACGGTCGTGTAGAGACGATGGTCCTCGTAGCGGCGACCAGTGGGAAGCTGGGCCAGGACATTGATCTCGGCGTGAGCGATCGCGGTGCCGGCCAACTGGCCCTTGGGACCAGTGGATTCCTGGCTGCGGTTACGCCCCATTGCCACGATGCGCCCGTCAGCATCCACCAGGACGGCGCCGATGGGACGACTGCCAGCCTGCAAGGCCTCCCACGCCAGATCGAAGGGCAGGTGCCAAACGTCAGGGAGAGCAGTCGCCGCCGCGTGTGTCCGCATACGCCGATGGTGGGGGTACAGCGCGCTGTGTGACCAGAGCCGAGCCGCCGAAACCATCGACCGCACCCGTCAGGGTGTCGACCTGAGCGAACCTCAACATCGTGCCCCATGCGTGCCCGATCGGGCGGGGAACAGCGCGGAACCATGGTGTCGAGCAAGCACCGCGCAGCCGAACGACTCTTGACCATTTTACCTGGTCAGGAGTCGTTTCGCCTTGCGGTGGGTGTGGGATTTGAACCCACGGTGACTCGCGCCACGACGTTTTCAAGGCTGTCCGCCGGTGCCGGTCAGCGGCTCAGGCCGTGCTTGTGGAGCGCGGCCGACGCCCGGAAGCGGATGCGCCCACACTGCTCACGATCTTCTTCCGCGGTCTGTCGCCCCCGCGCAGCCGGGTAGTAGAAGCGAGGGGGACTGTGGTCGGCGGCACGTCGGGTGCATGATGGTCCGATGACTCCTTGGCTGGGCACCCGGAGCACATGGTTGCTGGTACTGCTCTTGTGGGCGATCGGACTGACAGCCGCCCTGATCGGAATTGCGTTCGACCGAGCCTTCCTTGAGCACCCCCCTCTGAGACCCTTCGCTTCTAACCTCCCTATGACAGTAGGCGGCACTTTCTGCGTCGCCGTCGCCAGCGTCGGGGGTTGCGTCGTAGACGACGGCAGCAGGACCGATGAGGTGGAGCCGGATGCCGTACAGCAGCGAAGTACAGCACCCGGTACGACCGCAGTCGGCCATTCCTGCGTGTACGCGGCTGGCTGGCCAGCCCAGCAAACCTCAGCGACCGTCGCGCCCGTAGTGCGCATCGAGAGGTTCATCGCGTCCGCTGCGTGCCCGTTCCGAGGGGACGCAGCGGGGAGCCACGGTGAACAACGGCCCAGTCTGTCCCAGGTCCGAGTCTCCGCAGGTCGACCAGAGGTCACATGCGCCGTCTTCCAAACTGGTGCTCCAGGATCCGAGCGCGGCGGCGCTTGACTGGGTCATTGAAACTCCAGGCCAAAGTCGTTCCGCCGACCTTGCGTCGTCCGTACAAGTGAGGGCGTAGCAGTAGACGCTTCCGGCTAGACGGATACATGCCGGTGCCAAGCTGCCTGTATGAATCACCGGCGGCTGGCAGGACGGAGCAACCCTTGATCCACAAGTCTTGCACGTGGCTCACCGTGTCCGATTTGAGGCGATATTATCTCGACCGGGTCAATCCACGTCGAGATCTCCCAACAAGGCGCGACGCCACGACAGTCCAGCCAGCGCGCAGGGGCACCAGGAAAAGGTGTCCCCTGCTTGGCCGTGTCCTGTTACCGACGCCATGTGAGGAGCCTGCCGACATCCACGGCTGACACCAACAGCGATGGACAGCCGCGTATCTCGATGGTTCGGCCCGTGTCGGCGATGGTCCGGCCGGGCCGCGCCAAAGACGTTCGCCGCAACCTTGCGGATGCGCTCCTGGCTGGACGGCATCCGGCACAAGAACTCACTCCGAGGGCTTGTCAACTTGTTCGCGAGCCTTGCGCGCGCCCCGCACCCCCCGCACCCCCCAGACCAGGCTGACGACCGCACAACTGGCACAAGGGAGGCTCCAGATCGAGTTGGCTGACCAGCCCCTCGACAGCCAAGCCAGGCACACTATGCCCCAGAGCGCTGCCTGCTGGAAGTGATACGACGGGCTCGGACACCACAGCGGCCTAGCCTCTTCCCCACCCATATCAACCCCCTGTGTCGACTCTCACGTATCTACCCCGATGCGACTCAAGTCATTGGGCCGGCCGTCTCAGTTTCCGTCTCATTCAGCCGCGTTCACCATCGTTCAGAAGGGTTCCGAAGCAGAGGCTGTCTCAATGCGGGGTTCAGCAACGTCAAGTCGGTGGTGAACAACGCGTCAACGTGCTTGCTCCTGTGGGACGGCAGAGAAACCTACCCTCTGAACTGGACCGACATCAGGCCGGGAGAAGCCCACGACTCCGTCCCCTTCAGCATCCATATGGCAGCCACTGAGGTGGCCGGTTTGCACTGCTGATGCAGTGCTCGATACGCCGGGGGCTGGGCTGCGGTCGGGGCCGCGCGAATGTCCAGTGCCCAGTACCCACCGACCTCCGTGGCGCCCCCTTTCGGCTGCAGCCCGACTCCACACATCTCGGTACAGCTCAGGTCACGCGGATGCCGAGGGGCTGGGCCAGGAGACCCCGACCGCCCCGGGGCTTGGCCGACTCAACCCGCGAAGTTGCACGCGACATGCACAATCCGCAGGTCGCACGCACAGCGGGTGACGAACCGGTCGCGTGGACCTCGAAGTCCGTCCTGCGACGCATGCGAGCCAGGAAGGCGCTGAAGGCCTCACGATCGCCGATGTGATCGTCGGGTGCCAGGGGACCCGAACCGATGGTGACCGGGCGTGCGGGGGAAAACGTTGTCGGCTGGGGGGATGACCTGTGGAGCGGCTCATCCTTTGGGTTGAGGTGGAAGTTCGTCGGGAGTGCGGACGGTGCCTGCGGGGGGTGGCTCAAGACTGGACAGGTGTCCTGACCAGGGCATCTTCCCTTCTTGAGCAGCATTGACTTCGAGCGGAGCGCGGTCGCGTGGCTACATTCCTTTACAGACTGGGCAGATTCGCCTTCCGGCACCGGTTCGGTGTGGCGGTGGCGTGGCTGGTGCTCCTGGTTGGGGCCGGTGTCGCGGCGTCGACGGCAGCCCCTGCCGTTCCGAGTTCGTTTGCGTTGCCGGGGACGGAGGCGCAGCGGGCGGTGGATGTGTTGAAGGAACGCTTTCCCGGTATGGACGTCGAGAGTGCGTCGGCCCGGGTGGTGTTTCGGGCGCCGGCCGGACATCGGGTGACCGAGCCGGCGAACCGGGGGCGGATCGAGGCGACGGTTGCTGCGTTGAAGGAGAGTTCTGCGCAAGTGGCTTCCGTTGTCGACCCGTTCACCGCGGGCACTGTCAGCAAGGACCGCTCGACCGCGTACGCGCCGGTCGCCTACAAGGTCAGGGCGGTGGCGCTGAGTGAGCAGACCAAGACGTCCCTGGTGCACACAGTGGAAAAGGCCCGTGGCGGCGGGCTGTCCGTGGAGGTGGGCGGCAGCGCCGTGCAGGCGGGGGACGCGGGCTCAGGCATGGAGGTGGTGGGCATGGCGATCGCCGCGGTGGTCCTCGTGATCACCTTCCGGTCGCTGGTGGCTGCAGGCCTGCCCCTGGTCACCGCGCTGCTGGGCGTGGGCATCGGCGTCTCCGTGATCGGCGCCCTGGCCAACCCCCTCGATCTGGGCGATACGACCTCCACCCTGGCGTTGATGCTCGGCTTGGCGGTCGGTGTCGACTACGCGATGTTCATCGTCACCCGCTACCGGACCGAACTGGCCGAAGGCCGTGAGCGGGAGGAGGCGGCCGGCCGGGCCGTCGCCACGGCCGGTTCGGCGGTCGTCTTCGCCGGTCTCACAGTGGTGATCGCGTTGGCGGGCCTGTCGGTGGTGGGCCTGCCGGTACTGACGAAGATGGGCCTGGCCGCGGCCGGAACGGTCGCCCTGGCCGTGGTGGTCGCCCTGACGTTGCTGCCGGCGCTGCTGGCCATGGCGGGCAAGCGGATCGTGGGGCGGCGCGCCCGCAAGAGGCCGGTGACCAGAGCGTTTGCGAAGCCGACCGTGGGGGCCCGCTGGGCGCGTTTCGTCCTGCGGCGGCCGCTCGTGGTGATGGCTGTGTCGGTCATCGGGTTGGGCGCGCTGTCCATACCGGCCGCCTCCTTGAAGCTTGGTATGCCCGATGAGGGGGCCATGGCGGTGGGCACCACGCAACGTAAGGCCTACGACATGCTGTCGGACGGGTTCGGCCCGGGCGCCAACGGCCCGCTGACGGTTGTGATCGATGCGAAGGGCAGCAGGGACGCCACACGCGCCGCCCAGAAGGTCACCTCGACGGTGAGGGAACTGAAGGGGGTCGCCGCGGTCGGCCCTGCCGCCTTCAACGCGGCGTACGACACCGCGGTCGTCACCGTGGTGCCGAGCACCAAACCCGGCAGCGTGCAGACGGAGAACCTGGTGCGCACCATCCGCGCCTCGAGTGCCGACCTGCAGCACGTCACGGGTGCCCGCACCATGGTGACGGGACTGACCGGCATGAAGGTCGACTTCTCCAAGAAGATCAACGGCGCGCTGCTGCCGTATCTGGGCATCACGGTCGGCCTGGCGTTCGTGCTGCTGGTGCTGGTGTTCCGGTCCGTGCTCGTCCCGCTCAAGGCCGCGGTGGGTTTCCTGCTGCCCATCGGGGCGGCGCTGGGCTCGCTCGTCGCGGTCTTCCAGTGGGGATGGCTGGCCGACATCCTCGGCGTCTACCAGAAGGGACCGATCACGAGCACCATGCCGATCCTCATGGTCGGCATCGTCTTCGGACTCGCCATGGACTATGAGGTGTTCCTCGTCACGCGGATGCGCGAGGCATACACGGCAGGGCAGACACCGCATGAGGCGATCGTCACGGGCTTCCGTCATGGGGGACGCGTCGTGAGCGCGGCGGCGGTCATCATGACGGCCGTCTTCGGCAGCTTCATCGCCTCCGGCGACCAGTCGATCAAGATGGTCGGCCTCGGGCTCGCGGTCGCCGTCCTCCTGGACGCCTTCGTCGTCCGCATGGCGATCGTGCCGGCCATCCTGGCCCTCCTCGGCCAGGCGGCCTGGTGGCTGCCGAAGTGGCTGCGCACACTCCTGCCGGACATCGACGTCGAGGGACAGAGACTGCACCCCACCAGCGGCACCCTCACCCCGGCCGCGCATGCCCGGCAGGAGGATGCCGGAGGCGACCGGGTGCGCCTTTGATCCCCGATGTGACGGGCCCGGCCCCCCCCTCCGCGGGGCCGGGCCCGTCGGCGCATGATCTTGTCCTCATCGCCGTTGCCGGTGACATGGGTCGCAGCGTCCTCGGGCAGCTTGGCAGGGGAGGTGCCAGAACGCCCTTGGCGCCTGCCCTGGGGCATCAAGAGGCGTCCGCACTGCTCATGTGGGAATCGCATCAGCCGAGTCTCGTCCGGACACGGTGATCGACCTGCACGGGGGCGCAGCACAGCTCTGGCGACTTCGTCACGGTCTGCAATGAACCCGGCGTGCGGCGGTCTATGGCGGTTGCGAGCACCAGCGCGGACAATGCCGCCGCTGAGGGGACTGAGCTCAATGCTGAGGTGGGGGAGGCGTCGAAGCGCCAAGTATCGACCCTCAGTCGGTGCGCGCCGCCTACCAGCAGACTGGCGGAGTCCAGTTGCGGTCTGGATTTTTGCATCGTCTGTCCTTGCCATCAAAAGAATACGAGCATATGCTCGTACTCGGCTCGGGGTGCGATGCACCTGTCGAGCACTCCCTGGCGGTGAAGGCGGCGGACCGGCACACCCGAGGCGTTCAACAGATTCGGGGGCGGCCCGCGTGGTGACACCAGGGGCGCCAACCGAATCAGATTCCGATTACATATGTCCTCTGCTGTATGCATTTGGGAAGGTATGCGATGGATGGTATTGCTGACATGGGAGGAACCCCTGGATGGGGGTCCATGCATCCGCCAAGACGCGATGAACCTGTTTTCGAGCAGCCCTGGGAAGGCCGGGCATTCGCCCTGGCGATCTTCTCCAACCGGGCGTCCGGGGGAAACGTGGACTCCTTCCGGCACGCTCTGGAGCGCCTGGACCGAGCCGCCTACCTGGACGACGGCTACTACGGGCGCTGGCTCAACGCCGGTGAGCTGAGGCTCCTCGACAGCGCGATCCTGGCGCCGGGTGCGATCGACGCCCGCGCCCGCAACCTGCGCGGCGAACACGTGGAGGAGCCGCCGATCCCGGAACCTGCCCGGCCCGACTACGCGCCGACCGCCGAGGGGTCGCTGCGCTCCCTCGACACCGCGCCGGTCTTCGCTGTCGGTGAGCGTGTACGAGCCAAGAACGTGTCAGTACCCGGGCACACCCGGCTGCCGCGCTATGTGCGGGGTCATACCGGCATCGTGGAGCTCATCCAACCCGCCCACGTGCTGCCGGACACCAACGCCCACTTCCTGGGCGAGAACCCGCAGTACGTCTACTCGGTGCGGTTCGACTCACACGAACTGTGGGGCACCGACGCCGCCCCCTTCGCCCTCACCGTGGAAATGTACGAGAGCTACTTGGAGACCACCTCATGACCGCCACCCATGTCGACTCGGACGAGACCATTCCCGCAGCTCTGCGCACCGAGGCGCTCGAGCAGTTGCTCACCGAGCGGGGTCTGATCGACCCGAAAGTGATCGACGGGCTCATCACCACCTACGAGACCAACGTGGGCCCGCTCAACGGCGCCAAGGTCGTCGCCAGGGCCTGGACAGACCCCGAATACCGTCGCCGGCTGCTTGAGGACGGCACGGCCGCCATCAAGGAGCTGGGCTTCGGAGGGTTTCAGGGCGAGCACATCGTCGTCGTGGAGAACACCGCGACCACCCACAATGTC
>NZ_JAYWVC010000026.1:0-64368 GCF_036281785.1 Streptomyces chiangmaiensis
AGCCGCAGCCGTCTCCCCCGGACGAATCCGGGAGGGGCGACTGCGGCCCGGTGGAGGCCGCCTTACGACAGGCCGCTGTTGACGGCGCTCACCAGCTCGCCGTTGCTGGTGTCACCGCTGAACTCCCAGAAGAACGCGCCGCCCAGACCCTGGGTCTTGGCCCACGCCATCTTGGTGCCGATGGTGGCCGGGGTGTCGTACGACCACCAGTTGCTGCCGCAGTGGGCGTACGCCGTGCCCGCGATCGTGCCGGTGGCCGGGCAGGACGTCTTGAGCACCTTGTAGTCCTCGATGCCCTGCTCGTACGTGCCCGGCGCCGGGCCGGTGGCCGTGCCGCCCGGGGCGTCCTGGGTGACACCGGTCCAGCCGCGGCCGTAGAACCCGATGCCGATGAGCAGCTTGCTCGCGGGTACGCCCTTCGCCTTGTACTTCGCGATCGCGTCGGCCGTGGTGAAGCCCTGCGCCGGGATGCCGCTGTACGAGGTGAGCGGGGAGTGCGGGGCCGTCGGGCCCTGGCCCGCCCAGGCTCCGAAGAAGTCGTACGACATCACGTTGTACCAGTTGACGTACTGGGACGCACCCCCGTAGTCGGCGGCGTCGATCTTGCCGCCGGAGGAGCCGTCGGCCGTGGTCGCCGCGGTGACCAGATAGTTGGAGCCGAACTTGGCGCGCAGCGCGGACATCAGGTTCTTGAAGGCCGCCGCCCCGCTGGTGTCACAGCTCAGACCGCAGGCGTTCGGGTACTCCCAGTCGATGTCGATGCCGTCGAACACGTCGGCCCAGCGTGGGTCCTCCACCAGGTTGTAGCAGGACTGGGCGAAGGCCGCCGGGTTGGCCGCCGCCTGCGCGAAGCCACCGGACCAGGTCCAGCCGCCGAAGGACCACAGCACCTTGATGTTCGGGTACTTCGCCTTGAGCTGGCGCAGCTGGTTGAAGTTGCCGCGCAGCGGCTGGTCCCAGGTGTCGGCCACGCCGCTGACCGACTGGTCGGCGGTGAAGGCCTTGTCGTAGTCGGCGTAGGAGTCGCCGATCGCGCACTGGCCGTTGGTGACGTTGCCGAAGGCGTAGTTGATGTGCGTGATCTTCGCGGCGGAGCCGGACGTCACCAGGTTCTTGACGTTGTAGTTTCGGCCGTAGATGCCCCACTCGGTGAAGTAGCCGAGCCTGACCTTGTCGCCGGTGGGCGGGGGATTGGTGCCGCCGCCCGTGGTGTGCACCGCGACCGAGCCGCTGGCCGGGCCGGTCTGGTCGGCGGTGTCGCGGGCCTGGACGGTGTAGGAGTAGTCGGTGCCGGCGGTCAGACCGGTGTCCGTGTACGACGTCGTCGTCACGGTGGCGACCTTGGCGCCGCCACGCAGCACGTCGTAGTTCTTGATGCCCTTGTCGTCGGTCGCCGCGCTCCAGGACAGTTTCACCGAGGTGTCCGTGATGTCGGAGGCGGTCGGAGTGCCGGGTGCGGAGGGCGGGTTGTCGCCGGGGACGGTGCCGCCGTCACAACTCGCGCCGTTGAGGGAACAGTTGCTCGGTGCCCCGGAACCGGTTCCGTTGAAGCCGAAGGAGACGGAGGCGCCCGGGGCGAGGGTGCCGTTGTAGGACTTGTTCTTGGCGGTCCAGTGGGTGCCGGAGCTCGTCACGTCCGCGTCCCACGCCGAGGTGACGGACGTACCGGAGGGGAAGTCCCAGGTGATCGTCCAGGAACCGATGGTGGTGGTCCCGGTGTTCTTCACGGTCCACTTGCCCTCGAAGCCGGTGCCCCAGTCCAGGGTCTTGGCGTAGGTGGCGGTGGCCGAGGTGTCGGCATGTGCGGGACCGGCGAGTCCCACCAGGCCGGCGAGCGGGAGCAGCAGGGTGGCGAACCCCGCCGCGGCTCTGTGTCTGAAGCGCATTCCGCGCCTCCTTCGGTCGTTGTGCGCCAGGGGGTCAGGGGCATGACTGAGCCTTCACGCCCACTGTGCTGCGAGCGTAGAAAGGTCTGGACCATCGGTCAATAGGTCTGGACCAGCGGGCAGTTGGCGGTCCACAGCCCGAACTTCCGTGCCTGCGCCCGGCTGCCGCCCGTCCGGAACAGGGTCGTACCCTGACCCGACGGCAAGCGGATCCGGGAGGGCGGATGAAGGGCATGCGCCCCGGTGCGGTGCTCGTCGTGGACGACGACGCGGCCATCCGCCGCTCGCTGGAGCGTGGACTGCGCCTCGGCGGCTTCCGGGTACGCACCGCCGGCAGCGGCCCCGAGGCGCTGGCAGCGATCCGGGACACGCCGCCGGACGTGCTCGTCCTCGATGTGTCGATGCCCGGCATGAGCGGCATCGAGGTGTGCAGCCGGCTCCGCGACGACGGTCAGGACCTGCCCGTCCTGATGCTCTCCGCCCTCGACGAGACCGCCGACCGCATCGCCGGACTCCAGGCCGGCGGCGACGACTACCTCGTCAAGCCGTTCGCCCTGCAGGAGCTGGTGCTGCGGCTGCACGCCCTGCTGCGCCGCAGGCCGCCCGTGGACCGGGACACGCTTCGGGTGGCGGACCTGGTGATCGACCCGGCGGCGCGCACCGCGCACCGGGGCGGCCGGGCCCTGGAGCTGACCCGGCGGGAGTTCGAACTCCTCGAGGTGCTCGTCCGCAACGCGGGCCTCGTCCTCACCCGCGACCAGCTCCTCGACCGGGTGTGGGGATACGACTTCGACGTGCGAACCGACGCGGTCGACACCTTCGTCAGCTATCTGCGGCGCAAGCTCGAGGCGCACGGCGGCAAGCGGCTCGTGCACACCGTGCGCGGAGTGGGTTTCGTCCTGCGGGACGAGCCGTGACGGGGCCGGCCGCCAGGGGTACGGAGTCCCGGCCGACCGTGGAGTCGCCATGAGACTGTCCACCCGTATCGGACTCGCCGTGGGACTCACCGTCCCGCTGCTCGTGCTCGCCTCCGGCTGGCTGCTGCTCCGCCTGGTCGCTCAGGACCTGCACCGGGAGCAGGACCGCCATCTGCGCGAGCGGGCCGTGTCCGTGCTCCCGGACGCCCGCGCCCTGCTGCGTGCCACGGCCGCCGGCCGGCCCCAGGCGGCCGACACCAGGGAACGGCGGCTCTACAACGCGGCGCTCGACGTCGGCATACGCGTCGTCGGGCCCACCGCGACCTTCAGCGGTGGACCGCAGCCCGGTGCCTCGGTCGCGCTGCCGACGCAGGCCACCGCACCGGTCACGGTGCGCCAGGACGGGCACAGCTGGCGGGCGCTGTCCGTGCCGGTCGAGATCGCGCGTGCTCGGGGCACCCTCTGGGTGTTCCAGGCCGACACCGCCGACCGGACCCAGGTCCGGCTCGTACGCCGCCGCGTGGTCTTGACGGCTCTGCTCGCCGCCCCCCTGTCCGGCCTGCTCGCCTGGGGCGTCGCCACGGGCGCCACCGGCCCGCTGCGCCGCCTGGGCCGCCGTACCGCGGGCCTCGACCCGTGCAGGAGCACCACCCGGCTGCACCACGAGCACACCGGCGTGAGAGAGGTCGACGAGCTCGCGGCCACCCTCCGGACGGTCCTGGCCCGCTACGACGAACAGGCCGCCCGTACCGGCGAGGCCCTGGAGACGGCGCGTTCCTTCTCCGCCGCCGCCTCGCACGAACTGCGGACGCCGCTGATGAGCATGGGCACCAACCTCGACATCCTCGCGGACCACCCCGGCCTGCCCGAGCCGGACCGTACGGAGGTCCTCACCGATCTGCGCCGTGAGCACGCCCGCCTCCTCGGCCTGCTGGTGATGCTGCGCGATCTGGGGCGTGGCGACCTCGTGGAGGCGGAGGCGTTCCGCACGGTGGACGTGGCGGAGAGCGCGGACGCGGCGGTCGCCGAGGCCGGGCGGCGAGATCCGGGCGCCCGGATCACCCTGCATGCCGAACCCGGGCTGACCGTGCACGGCTGGGAGCCCGGACTGCGCCTGCTGCTGGACAACCTGCTCGCCAACGCTCTGGCGCACGGCCGGGACGCGCAGGGCCGGGCATGGGTGGCGGTAGGCGTGCGGGGCGCCGGCACCGAGGTCGTGATCGCGGTGGACGACCGTGGTCCGGGCGTGCCGCCCGAGGCGCGCGACCGGATCTTCGGACGGTTCCTGCGGGGGCCTGAGAGCGCCGGCTCGGGTCTCGGCCTGACCCTGGTCGCCCAGCAGGCGGCGCTGCACCGGGGGAGCGTCATGGTGGCGGACGCACCGGACGGCGTCGGTGCGCGCTTCGAGGTACGGCTGCCCCGGGCCGGCGGGGAGCTGCCCGGCCGACGGGACTGGCTGATCGGAACAGCCGAGGCAAACCGGTCACAGAGTTCCCACAAAGTCGGTTTCTAGCCTCCGGCGGCAGAGGACGGACGACGGGCCGTCCGGAACGGAGGCGGAGATGAACGCACGACGAGGACGGCGCACCCTGCTCGCGGGGCTGGCGACGGCGGCCCTGCTGGCGACCGGGACCGGAGCGGCCGCGGCCGACGGCTCACCCGCGCCCGCGCCCACGGGTGACGGGGCGCACGCGCTGTGCAAGCGGGTGCCGAAGATCGACCGGCGGATCGAACGGGCGCTGAAGCGGCTCGACGGGGGAGCGGGCGTGCGCGGATCCGTCGCGCGGCTGCAGCGGCGCGTGGACAACGCGAAGAAGGCGGGTCACGACGAGATCGCCACGTTCCTCGAGGACCGGCTCGCCTTCCGCAAGTCCCTGGTGCCGACACTTCAGCAGCGCCGGAAGGACCTGGAGGGCGTCAAGACGTGGTGCGCCGCCCACGACAACGGCAAGGCGGCGAGCTGATGCGGGGTCCGCGAGCGCTGCGCTGGGCGGTGCCCGTGGTGGTTCTCCTGGTGGGGTTCACCGCGGGCTGCGCAGGGGACCACGGCGCGCCGGCCACGCCCTCCTCGTCCGTGGCCCCCTCGGCGGAACCCTCGGACGTCGCCGAGGTGCAGAAGGCGGTGTCCGCCGCCGAGTCCGCACTCGCGCAGGCGGACCGGGACGCCGCGCAGGACGCCGGCGACCGCTGACCGGCCGGGAGCGCGGCTCAGCGCTCCCCGCCGGGCACCCACAGCACGTCGCCCGTCTCCTTGTTCGCGTACCGGGCGAGGATGAACAGCAGATCGGACAGCCGGTTGAGGTAGGTCGCGGTCAGCGGATTCATCACCTCGCCGTGGACGTCCAGCGCGGCCCAGGTAGAGCGCTCGGCGCGCCGCACGACCGTGCACGCCTGGTGCAGCAGGGCGGCGCCGGGCGTGCCGCCGGGCAGGATGAACGAGCGCAGCTTCTCCAGCTGCTCGAGGAAGCGGTCGCAGTCGTCCTCCAGCCGGTCGACGTAGAACTGCTCGACCCGCAGCGGCGGGAACTCGGGGTTCTCGACCACCGGCGTCGACAGGTCCGCGCCCACGTCGAACAGATCGTTCTGCACGCGGGTGAGGACCTTGACGACTCCTTCGTCGAGTCCCCCCAGCGCGATCGCGGTGCCGATCACCGCGTTCGCCTCGTTGGCGTCCGCGTACGCGGCGATTCGCAGGTCGGTCTTCGGCACCCGGCTCATGTCACCGAGGTGCGTCGTCCCGCTGTCGCCGGTCCGCGTGTAGATGCGCGTCAGATTGACCATGTGACCAGCGTAGTTACGCCCGGGCAGTCCGGAACACCCGTGTGCCCACCGTCACGGCGGGCACACGGGGGCCGGGGGCGACCGGGGCCCGTACGGCAAGCGGGCCGTCGCGCGGGGGCCACGGCGTGCGGGGCCCGGGCGGTGTCCACCGGAGGGCAGAGCGCCGCCGTCCCACGACGACGGGGGTCGTCGACCGGCCCTCCCGACGGGTGCGCGGGAGCGGCGCAGGCGAGTCCTCGCCGACCTCGACGAGGCGCCGCGCAAGGAGACCGGCGCCACACCCGGCGATGCGCCGCCCATGCTGATCGCCCGTCAGATCGCCTGGGTGGACCCGACGATGACAGCCCTCTCGACGGGGGGATGACGAACAGGTGCAATCCGGGCGAAGTGCCGCGTGAGGTGCTCGTGCTTCTCGACGACATGGAGGGGCCGTTGAGTGAGAAGGTGTCCAACTGCGCCGTCCGGGCCCCGGAATGACCCGTGGCGGTGTGAAGTCCGTCATGTGAGACGTGACGCGCATTACTAACCGGTCACACGGCCCCTCACGAGCGCTAGGGTCCGGCCGAGAGGCATACGTAACGCGTCAGGGGAGTCGCACAGTGGCACGGAAGCTTGCCGTCATCGGAGCCGGACTCATGGGTGCCGGTATTGCCCAGGTATCGGCTCAGGCCGGCTGGGACGTCGTCCTGCGTGACGTCACCCAGGAGGCGCTGACGCGTGGCACGGACGCCATCAAGGCCTCGTACGACAAGTTCGTGAGCAAGGGCAAGCTGGAGGCGCACGACGCCGACGCGGCGCTCGCGCGTATCACCCCGACCACCGACCTCGACGCGGCGGCCGACGCGGACGTCGTCGTCGAGGCGGTCTTCGAGAAGCTCGAGGTCAAGCACGAGATCTTCCGGACGCTGGACAAGCTGGTCCGTGGGGACACCGTGCTCGCGTCCAATACCTCGGCCATCCCGATCACCAAGATCGCGGCGGCCACCGAGCACCCGGAGCGGGTCGTCGGTGTGCACTTCTTCTCGCCGGTGCCGATGATGCAGCTCGTCGAGCTCGTCCGGGGCTACAAGACGAGCGACGCGACCCTCGCCACCGCGCGTGAGTTCGCCGAGTCCGTGGGCAAGACCTGCATCGTCGTCAACCGCGACGTGGCCGGGTTCGTGACGACGCGTCTCATCTCGGCGCTCGTCGTCGAGGCGACCAAGCTGTACGAGTCGGGCGTGGCCAGCGCCGAGGACATCGACCTGGCCTGCAAGCTGGGCTTCGGCCACGCCATGGGTCCGCTGGCCACGGCCGACCTCACGGGCGTCGACATCCTGCTGCACGCCACCAGCAACATCTACACCGAGTCCCAGGACGAGAAGTTCGCTCCGCCGGAGCTGATGCGCCGGATGGTTGACGCCGGTGACTTCGGCCGCAAGAGCGGGCAGGGCTTCTACACGTACTGAATCCGCACGCACCGTGGGCGAATCACCCCATGGGGTGAATTCGGTATCGGTTCGCTTACAGACGGCAACCAGATCGTCCTTCGGGCAGTCAGAAGTTGCACAACCACCATGCGGAGTACAAGCGACGCACTTTCGGGGAGCGCATATGCACATCAGGGGCGACCACGCCGGGGTGGTCGTCGGGGGCCGCCTCGACGTCCACAGCGCGGCGGACGCCCGTACGGTCCTGCATGCGGCCGTCGACGACGGAGGCGGCGACCTGATCCTCGACCTGTCCGAACTGGACTCCTGGGACGCCACCGGACTCGGGGTGATCATGGGAGTCCATCGGAGGGCCGGTCGGTGCGGTCGGCGGCTGGTGCTGCGCGGTGTGCCACCGCAGATGCAGCGTCTGCTGGTGGCCACCCGGCTGCACCGGATCCTGGCCATCGAGGGCGGCATCGGGGTGGAGTCCCTCCCCCGGGTGTGAGCAGAGTGCGGTGCGTCACGGGAGTGAACGCCGACGAATGGCACGTCGCACGCAATCCTCACGAGACTGTGACGTCTCGGACGGCACGGTACCCCGGCTTGTCAGAGATACTGTGCGAAGGTTTAGGGTTCGGCTGCCCGCCGCCCGACACCCTTGAGCGGGCACCGGACCAGAAGCGACAGCGCAGTGTGCAGCGAGGCCGGGAGGGGCTCAGGCACGCGACGCTTTTGGGGGGCTTGGACCAATGGACCCGAACACCACGGGACCCGAGGAGTACGGCCACGACGGCGCCCGAGACACGCCGCGTCAGCGCCCGCCGCGGGACCCCATGACGCCGGACTTCGGACAGCCGGTACCCGCACTCGCCCGGACCGTCGAGCTCGTGTCCGGCGACTTCCTGCTCACCGTCAACCCTGTCGACGGCAGTGAGATAGAGGTCCGCCCGCCCGCGGACACCTCCGGGCACGCGCGACCGGTGAAGTACGCCGTGGCGGAGCGGGTCGCGCGCGCCGCCGCCACCCGGCCGCCCGTGCCGCCGGGGCCCGTCCAGCGGCAGCCGGCGCTGCTGGAGCGCCAAGACGAACGCGAGCGACTGGTGAGGCTCCTTGCCCGTGGCCGCTCGGTCCGTCTCACCGGACCCGCCGGCTCCGGCCGCAGCGCGCTTCTGGACGTCGTCGCCGACGACTGCTCGGACCTTGCGCCCGACGGCGTCGTCCGCCTCTCCGGCAGCCGCCGCACCGCAAGCGACGTCCTGTACGACCTCTTTGCCGCCGTCCACCGTGCGCCCCTGTACCGTCCGGGGCAGGACGAGCTGCTGCAGTACGTGCACGAGATCGGCGCCGTGGTGGTCCTCGACGACCTGGAGTTCGGCGGCAGCGCGCTGGACGAGCTTCTCGACGCCACACCCGAGTGCGCGTTCCTGCTCTCCGCCACGCCCGACGTGCCCACGCCCTCGGCCGACTCGCACGTGGAGGAGGTCTTCCTCGGCGGACTCGACCGTGCGGGCGGGGTCGAGCTGCTCGAGCAGGCCGTGGGCCGCGACCTCAGCGAGGAGGAGGCGAACTGGGCGGGCGACCTGTGGTTCGAGTCCGAGGGGCTGCCGCTGCGCTTCATGCAGGCCGGCGCGCTGCTGCGGCAGCGTGACCGGCAGCGGGCCGACGAGAGCGCCGTGGACGAGCTCGGCGTCTTCGAGGACGTCCCGGTGGACGCGCCCTTTGACGCCGGGGGTGGCCGCGACGTCCCGCTGCCGTCGCTCGCAGAGGCCGCCGCGGCAGCTCCGCTGCTCGCCTCCCGGCTGAGCGTGCCGGCGCGCGAGACGCTGAAGTTCGCGGTCGCGCTCGGTGGTGAGGTGCCCCACCAGACGCATCTGCCGGCGCTCGTCGACGACACCTACGCGGACGCGGCGCTCGCCGAGCTCGTCGCCTGTGCGCTGGTCTCGCCGGTCGGCTCCCGCTACCGGCTCGCGGCCGGGGTGCTCACCCAGCTGGAGGCGGCCGGGTACGCGACCGGCGCGCGGGAGTACGCGCTCAGGGCCGCCCAGCACTACACCTGGTGGGCCGGGCACCCCTCCGTCACACCGGAGAGGGTCGCGGCGGAGGCCGACGCCGTGCTGGCCGCGCTGACCGCCGTGATGCCGGACACCACACCGTCGGACGACGACGAGGAGAACCCCGCCGTACGGCTGGCCCGCCAGGCGGCGCCCGCGTTCGCCGCGGGGCTGCAGTGGGGCGCCTGGGAGCGGGCGCTGCGGGCCGGGGCCGAGGCGGCCCGGCTCGTCGGAGAGGTCGGCGAACAGGCCTACTTCCACCACGAGTTGGGCATCCTCGCGCTCTGCGGCGGTCAGCTCGACCGGGCTCGTGCGGAGCTCGAGGCCTCCATCGGGCTGCGCGGCGCCCTCGCCGACAAGCGGGGCACGGTCGCCGGACGGCGCGCCCTCGCGCTGGTCGCCGACCGTTCCGGGGCGACGCCGCCCGGCGGGCGTACCGCCGCGGGCGAGGAGGTGCCGGACGCACGGCACGAGGAGTCCGCTTCGCCGCCCGGCGGTGTACCGGCCGGCTTCGGTGCGCCCGTCCCGATCGGAGACACGGCCACCCTGGTCACGCACCGGGCCGCGGCCCAGCCCGACGGCGGGAGCGGGGCCGGAACCGGGACCGGTGGCGTGCAAGGCGTGGTGAAGGGCACCCGGCGCAACCTGGTGGCCGCGGGCGCGGGAGCGGCGCTGGCGGCCCTGCTCGGCACGGTCGTGACGCTCGGCATGACGTCGAACAACGACCCCAGCACCCCGCCCGAGAACGTCCGCGTGGGCCCCTCGGCGAGCCAGGGCGCCGACGACGACAGCATCGGCGCGGACAAAGCGGGTGGGGACGACAGCGGGGACGTCTCCAGCACCACGAAGCCGCCGACGCCGACGGGCCCCGGCCGGGACGGGACGTACGGCACGTCGGACGACCCGACGCCGAGCAGCACGAGCCGGTCGCCGCTCGACGGGCCTACGAGGACGAAGGGTCCGAAGCCGACGAAGTCGCCGTCCAAGTCGCCCACGTCGAAGCCGTCGACATCGGTGACCGGGTCGCCCTCGCCAAGTAGCTCGGCGCCCACGCCGACGGAGCCGACGACTCCGAGCACCACCGGCTCGGCCGGCAGCCCGGCGTTGTCCAGCGCCCCGGCCGCGTCGAGCAGTTCGGCAGGCGCACCGTCGGGCGGCACCGACCCGCGTACGCCGTCGGGCACGGGCCCGGTGATCTGAGGGCCCCACCGGTTCGTGGCGGCACAAAGGACCGGATCCGTTCTCCGGACCCGGCCCTGGTCGTCGTGGTGCCCCGCCCCTCAGAACAGCCGCAGCTTGTCGTCCTCGACGCCCCGCAGCGCGTCGTAGTCCAGGATCGTGCAGCCGATGCCGCGGTCCGTGGCGAGCACACGGGCCTGCGGCTTGATCTCCTGGGCCGCGAAGATGCCGCGGACCGGGGCGAGATGCGGATCCCGGTTCAGCAGTTCCAGATAGCGGGTGAGCTGCTCCACGCCGTCGATCTCGCCGCGTCGCTTGATCTCCACGGCCACGGTCCCGCCCGCGGCGTCCCGGCACAGGATGTCCACCGGGCCGATCGCCGTCATGTACTCACGCCGGATGAGCGTGTAGCCCTCGCCGAGCGTCTCGATGCGGTCGGCGAGCAGCTCCTGCAGGTGTGCTTCCACGCCGTCCTTGATCAGGCCCGGGTCCACGCCCAGTTCGTGCGAGGAGTCGTGGAGGACCTCCTCCATCGTGATGATCAGTTTCTCGCCCGCCTTGTTGATGACGGTCCAGACGCCCGCCTCGTCCCCCTCGCCTTCCTTCAGGGTGCAGGGCGGCGACATCCAGTTGAGGGGTTTGTAGGCCCGATCGTCCGCGTGGATGGAGACGCTGCCGTCCGCCTTCACGAGGATCAGACGGGGTGCGGACGGAAGGTGGGCGGTGAGGCGGCCCGCGTAGTCGACGGAACACCGGGCAATGACGAGACGCATGGTCGGCAACGCTACTCGACGCCGCGTCCCCGACGCGATTCGACCTCGTGAGCCGCCCGCCCCATCCACGCCGCCCACCCGTTTCCCGTGATCTCTCGGCCGTTTCCCGTGCGTTGTGGCCGACCGTCCCGTCCGTGCCCCTTCGGCCGCCTTCCCGCCCCCTCGCACTGGCTTCGGGGTCTCCTCGGCGCGACCTCAGGAGCCCCACGCTTTCTTCCGGGATGCCCCTGTTCGTCAATGGCTGGTTGTGTGCCTAGTGGGAGTTCGCTGTGTGCGCATTCTCCTGGTGCCGTCACGGTCCGTTGCTTACCGTAGTGCACGGGAGGTCGCGCGGTGTGTACTCAGCGTGTTCGGCACCACGGGCCCCCATCCCTGTCCGTCAACCCCTGTTGTCTGGGGGTGCGAGAGGAGAACCCATGTCGCTCGACGTCTCACCGGCCCTACTTGAACAGGCCGAGCGAGGCGAGGTCGACGAAGCCGATTTCGTCGACTGCGTCCGGACCTCCCTGCCCTACGCGTGGGAGATGATCAGCTCCCTGGTGGCCCAGCTGAAGGTGGACGGCGGCAAGTTCGCCGACAACCAGACGCCCCCGCCGGACGAGCAGGCACGTGGACAGCTGCTGCGTGCGCTCGCGAGTGACGCGATACGCGGCGCCCTGCAGCGGCACTTCGGAGTGCGCCTGGCCTTCCAGAACTGCCACCGGGTGGCGGTGTTCCCGCTGGACTCCTCGGTGGACGACACACTGGCGCGCTTCACCTCGGTCCGCAGTCAGCTGCTCAACCAGTCGCCCGAACTGCGCGACTGCTGACGCACGCGAGGCCCCCTGCTTGCCGCTCCGTACACGGGAGGTGCATCTGTACCGGAGCGGCAAGCTCCCGCCAGGCCGGGTGACGGGCCCGGCCCGGCGGTTCACCGGAGCCTGGGGAGCACCTCGGCACCCAGCCTCCGTACGTTCTCCTCCGTGGCCACGAGGTCGCCCGAGCCCTCCACGAGCAGGGCGAAGCGTGCGATGCCGGTTCGTTCCGCGGTCGCCGTGAGCCGGTCGACGCACAACCGTGGGGTACCCACCGGATGCAGCGCGCACAGCAGCTCGGTGTAGGCCAGTGGATCCCGCATCGAGCGGGCGCGGCCGTCCACCGTGACATGGGCGTCGAGCCCCTGTTTCAGCCAGCCTGGCATCGCCTTCATCAGTGCCTCCACCGCGTCCGTGCGCCGGTCGGCGATCTGGCAGACGCCGGCCGAGACATGGCCGGCACCCGCGATCACCTCGCCGTCGACCCCGGCCGCGCGCGCGAACTGCCGCCACACCGCGACCATTTCCGCCTTCTCCTCGTCCCCGATGTGCATGCCGAGCAACATCGGCAGTCCCCGCTCGGCGGCCAGCCGTACGCTCGACGGCGAGGTGCAGGCGACGACGACCTCGGGCCCTGCGGCGTCGGTGAGCGACTCCGACGGACGGGGGACCACGGGGACCTCACGGAAGCTGAATCGTTCGCCCGCGGCCGCGACGGACGCTTCGCGCAGCCAGCGCACCAGCAGATCGAGTGATTCGGGGAACCCCGTCTCGTAGGCCCCGAGGCCCGAGCCGAAGACCTCCAGGTCCACCCAGGGCCCGCCCCGCCCGACCCCGAGGGAGAGCCGCCCGCCCGAGATCACGTGCAGCAGCGCGGCCTGCTCGCCGAGCGCCACCGGGTGGGCGGTGGGCAGTACACTCACCGCCGTGCCGACCCTGATCCGGTGGGTGCGGCCCAACAGGAGGGCCGCCAGGGTGATCGCCGACGGACAGGTCCCGTACGGCACGAAGTGGTGCTCGGCCAGCCACACCGTGTCCAGACCCGCTTCCTCGGCGGCCTCGGCCGACCGCACCGCGCGGTGCAGCGCCTCCCCCTGGCCCTGTCCCGGAAACTGGGCTGCCAGTACAAAACTTCCTACGCGCATCGCACTTCCTGCTTTCCTGGCTCCGACGCGGAGCTCCCCCACGCGGCATAACTGCATGACAAGTGCCCAAGTCACGGCTGGACGGAGAGATTTGCGGATTGTCTGCAGAATGAGTCGAGGGAGGGTTCCGTCGACGATGGTGACGAACGCGTACCCCTGCTCGCGCCGCGTAGGCTGGACAGTGCCCAAGCCCCCGTACAGCCCGTGAGGTGTTCCGTGTCGCCGCGTCGCAACCGACCGAAGGGGTCCGGCTCGTCCGGCCGGAGCGCGGACGACGACGACAGGTCCCGTTACGGCGGCTGGCAGTCCACCGAGAGCTGGCAGGGCGAGGACTGGAGCGTGCGCCATGTGGCGGGCGCCGGCGCCGAGGGCAAGACCTACCGCTGCCCGGGCTGCGACCAGATGATCCCCTCCGGCGTCCCGCACGTGGTGGCCTGGCCGGAGCACGCGGGGGTGGACGACCGCCGGCACTGGCACAAGGCCTGCTGGAACGCCAAGGACCGCCGCACCACGCGGGTGCAGCGGTCCCGTAAGGCACCGAGGTACTGAACCGGACTACACGTCCCGCTTCTCCAGCAGCAGGTAGGCACCGGCGAAGGCGACCGCCGTCACGCCCAGGATGATCCACAGCGGTTCCCAGCCGGAGGGGCCCGAGGCGGTCAGCGAGTTGGAGTAGAAGACGCTGAGCTGGTTCGGAATCGAGTACTCCAGCAGGCCGTTGCGCACCTTGGCGAGGGACTCCGCGAACATGAAGAGGGCGATGACCAGCGGGGCGAGCAGCAGCCCGATCATGATCGTGATGGCGCCCGCCGAATGCCGGACGATCGACCCGACGACGAGCGAGAGCAGCCCGAGCAGCGCGATGTAGAGGGAGACGCCGATCGTTCCCTTCAACCACTCGCCACCGGAGGGGTCCTTGGCCCCGTGACCCTCCAGCATGGCCGTCTGGGCGAAGGCGACGAAGGCGGCGGCGACCAGTGTGACCACGAAGGCGACGAGGAAGAACACGATCGTCTTCGCCGCCAGCACCCGCCCGCGACTGGGGCACGCGGTCATGGTGGTGCGGATCATGCCGGTGCCGTACTCCGACGCGGTGGTCAGCACGCCGAGCGTGATCACGCACATGCTGCCGAGGAGCAGCCCGAAGAAACCGAGACCGAGCGGATTCTCGCCTCCGAGGTCCGACGTGGAGTTCGCGACCAGCGCGCCGGCGCCCAGGCCGATGCCGATCACCAACAGGACGAACACCCCGAGCGTCCACATCGTGGAGCGGACAGATCTGATCTTCGTCCACTCCGAGGCGAGGGCGTGCCCGAGGTGGGTCCGTACCACCGGGATCGGTGAGGTGTAGCTGGGGATCGCGGAACCGGGCGTGGCCTGCCAGGTGGGCACGGCCTGTGGCATCGGGGGCTGGGGCGTGCTCATCGGGCGTCCTCGGACTTGGTCGGGGTGGGGGTGCCTCCCTGCTCGAGCGAAGTCGAGAGCTGGGGGGAGGCGGGTGCAGGGGAGGCGGGCGGCTGCTGGGGCGCCGGCTGGGCGTACGGGTTCGGCGCGCCCGCTCCCGGAGCGGCGGGCGCCACAGGAGCGCCGTACGGGCCGGCGGGCACCTGCCCGGGGTGTCCCGGCATCACGAAGGGCTGTCCGCCCTGCTGGGGCGGCGGCGGGGCATACCAGCCCGGCTGGCCCTGCCCCGGCACCGGCATCGGCGGCTGGACGCCCGGCGGCAGCGGCTGCATCAGCCCCGCCCGCTGGTCGATGGTGGAACGGTAGTCGACCGCGCCCTGCGTCATCCGCATGTACGCCTCCTCCAGCGAGGCCTGGTGCGGCGACAGCTCCCACAGCCGTACGTCGGCCTGGTGCGCGATGTCGCTGATCAGGGGCAGCGGCAGCCCGGTGATGCGCAGGGCGCCGTCCTGTTCGGGCAGCACGTGGCCGCCCGCCTCGGTGAGCGCGGAGGAGAGCTTCTCCCGCTGCTGGGGCTCGGTGTCGGGTGTGCGGACGCGTGCGAAGCCCGCGGAGTTGGCGGAGATGAAGTCCCTGACGCTCATGTCGGCGAGCAGCTGCCCTCGCCCGATCACGATCAAGTGGTCGGCGGTGAGCGCCATTTCGCTCATGAGGTGGGAGGAGACGAAGACCGTGCGGCCCTCCGCCGCGAGCGACTTCATCAGGTTGCGCACCCAGAGGATGCCCTCGGGGTCGAGGCCGTTGACCGGCTCGTCGAAGAGGAGCACCTGGGGATCCCCGAGGAGCGCGGCGGCGATGCCGAGCCGCTGGCCCATGCCGAGCGAGAAGCCCTTGGAGCGCCTCCTGGCCACGTCCTGGAGGCCGACGACGCCGAGCACCTCGTCGACGCGACGGGCCGGGATACCGGACAGCTGGGCCAGGCACAGCAGGTGATTGCGAGCGGCCCGGCCGCCGTGCACGGCCTTGGCGTCGAGCAGGGCACCGACGTGCCGGGGGGCGTTGGGCAGCTTGCGGTACGGGTAGCCGCCGATCGTCACCTGCCCCGAGGTGGGGTTGTCCAGGCCGAGGATCATCCGCATGGTCGTGGACTTGCCCGAGCCGTTGGGCCCGAGGAAGCCGGTGACGGCACCGGGTCGCACCTGGAAGGAAAGGTTGTACACGGCTGTCTTGTCGCCATAGCGCTTCGTCAGGCCGACTGCCTCGATCATGCTCCGCACCCATCGAAAGGTTCAGGACGTCGGGGCCAACACTGCCCCCGTAAGGCTTAGGAGGATATCCGGGCACTGACGGTTCCGCTCAAGAGAATGCAAAAGCCCGCAGGTCACCGGCGTCAACGGGGTCCTGACCGGGTGCCGCGCCGGTCCTGCCTGGTCAGAGGTCCTCAGGCGTCGCGCTTCTTCAGCAGGACGTACCCGCCGATCAGGACCGCGATCACCCACAGGACCATGATCCCCAGGCCGCCCCAGGGACCGTAGGGTGTGTCGTCGCCCACTCCGGGCACGACCTGCAGGATCCTGCTGCCGGCCTGGTCGGGCAGGAAGCGGCCGATCTTCTTGGTGGCGGAGACGTTGCCCAGGATGTTGGAGATCAGGAAGAAGAACGGCATCAGGATGCCGAGGGAGAGCATCGGCGAGCGCAGCATCGCGGCGACGCCCATCGAGAACATCGCGATGAGCGTCATGTACAGCCCGCCGCCGACGACCGCGCGCAGTACGCCGGGGTCGCCGAGTCGTGCGCCGTGCGGTCCGAGGATCGCCTGTCCGAGGAAGAAGGCCAGGAAGCTGGTGGCCATGCCGACGACGAGGGCGAGCGCGGTCGCGACCGCGATCTTCCCGAACAGGAAGGTGCCGCGCCGGGGGACCGCGGCCAGCGAGGTGCGGATCATGCCGGTGCTGTACTCGTTCGACACGACGAGCACCCCGAACACGATCATCGCGAGCTGACCGAGGCTCATTCCGGCGAAGCTGATGAAAGTCGGGTCGAGGGTGAGCCGGTCCCGCGGGCTCATGCTGTCGAACTCCCGTCTGGTCAAGGCCGAGATCAGCATGCCGAGGGCCACGGTGACGACCAGTGCGGCGGAAAGCGTCCACACTGTGGACGCCACCGATCGGATCTTGGTCCACTCCGACTTGATGACCTGGGCCGCCGCCATGGCTCAGGCTCCCTTCTTCCAGGCCGCGCCCCATTCCCGGCGCGGAACGGGCTGTGCCCAGGTACCGCCGGGGGCGTCGGTGTGCGCGTGGTACTCCACCGACTGTGCCGTCAGCCGCATGAACGCCTCCTCCAGGGAGGCCTGTTGGGGGCTGAGCTCGTGCAGCACGATCTGATGGCGGGTGGCCAGCTCGCCGATCAGCTCGGCCTTGCCGCCGTCCACCTCCAGCGCCCCGCCGCCGGACTCCACGACGGTGATGCCCGCCTCGTGCAGGACGTCGAGCAGCCGTTCGCGCTGGGGAGAGCGGACGCGGACGTACGACCGGGAGTTCTTCGCGATGAAGTCGGACATGGAGGTGTCCGCGAGCAGCCGCCCCTGGCCGATGACCACGAGATGGTCCGCGGTGAGCGCCATCTCGCTCATGAGGTGGCTGGAGACGAACACGGTCCGGCCCTGCGCCGCGAGGGACTTCATCAGGGTGCGGATCCAGTGGATGCCCTCAGGGTCGAGGCCGTTGACCGGCTCGTCGAACATCAGGATCCGCGGGTCGCCGAGGAGCGCGGCGGCGATGCCGAGCCGCTGGCCCATGCCGAGCGAGAATCCCTTGGCCTTCTTCCGTGCGACCGCGGTCAGACCGGCCGTGCCGAGGACCTCATGGACGCGGGTGGCGGGGATGCCGTTGCTCTGCGCAAGGCACAGCAGATGGTTGAAGGCGCTGCGGCCGCCGTGCACGGCCTTGGCGTCGAGGAGGCCGCCGATGTACCTGAGCGGGTTCTCGATCTGGTCGTAGTGCTTGCCGTCGATGCGGACGTCACCGGCGGTGGGGTGGTCGAGCCCGAGCACCATGCGCATCGTGGTGGACTTTCCGGCACCGTTCGGCCCGAGGAAGCCGGTGACGACACCCGGTCGCACGGTGAAAGTGAGGTTGTTGACCGCCAGCTTCTCGTCGTACCGCTTGGTCAGCCCCTCGAGCTCGATCATGCGGACACGCTAGAACGCCGGGAAGCCCTCCGCCACTGCAGTGGCGGAGGGCTTCCCGGATGTTCGGACGCCGTACGTTCCGTGTTACCGGGACTGCTGCGCGGGAACCCCGCGGGAGATCGGCTCGTCCTCGGCCGGCGAGCCCGCGGCGGCGACAGCGGCGCCCGTGAGCGTCGCGAGCATCTCGCGGACGTTCGTGAGCTGGGCGTTGATGGAGTCGCGACGGTTCGTCAGCGCCGCCAGCTCGCGCTCGGATTCCGAGCGGATGCGGTCGGCCTTGGCGTTCGCGTCGGCCACGATGTCCTCGGCCTGGCGCTGGGCCGTCTCCACCGTCTGGCGGGCGCGGCGCTCCGCGTCCGTGCGCAGCTTCTCGGCCTCCAGGCGCAGCTGCTCGGCACGGTGCTCGATCTCGGCGAGGCGCTTCTCGGCCTTGGCCTGACGCGAGGCCAGGTCCCGCTCGGACTGCTCGCGCCGCTTCGCGAGGTTCGTCTCGAAGTCGGCGGCGGCCTGCGCGGCCTTGGCGCGGGTCTCCTCGAAGAGGGCGTCCGCCTCCTCGCGCTTGGACTGCGCGTCCTTCTGGGCGTCGGTACGCAGCTGCGAGGCGTCGGTCTTGGCCTTCTCGACGATCCGGACGCCCTCGTCCTCGGCCTTGGTCTTGCGATCCGCGGCGAACGACTCCGCGTCGTTGCGAACCTGCTGAGCGGCCGACTCGGCCAGCTCGCGGTGCTGCTCGGCGGCGCGGCGGGCCTCGTCGCGCAGGTCCTTGGCCTCTTCCTCGGCGAGGCGGAGGATCTTCTCGACGCGCGCGCCCAGACCCGCGTACGACGGCTCCGCGTCGGTGACGGCGGCCTGGGCGTTCTGCGTCTCGAGGTGGAGCTCCTCGATGCGCTTCTCCAGAGCGGTGATGCGGGTGAGAGCACTGTCACGGTCGGAGACGAGCTTGGAGATCCGTTCGTCCACCTGCGCGCGGTCGTACCCACGCCGCACAAGCTCGAAGCCGTAGGGGGAAGTGTCGCTCATGGGGTTCCTGTCGAATGAGACCGGTGAGGTGATAGGGGAATCCTAGGGGCCAAAGCGGCGTGTCATCGAGCGGATGCGTTGTTGATCTGGAGAATGACCCTTCTTTTGGGTGGCTGGCTGTCCGAGGGCTTGCCAGAAGCTGTGTGAATCGTCACGGCGAGCACAGATTCGGCTCGCCTGGCTACCCTTCTGACGCCTTGCCACCCGAACGGGGAGCACCCACGGTGGCCCCCGCCTTGACGCCTCCGTCCTTGTTGCCGCCCGCCGACGGGGTCTCGAAGGACTCCAACGCCTCCAGGACGTCCTGGACACGGGAGATCTCCGCGTTGATGTCCTCGCGGCGGCGCACCAGGATCTCCAGCTCCCGCTTGCCCTCCTCGACGGCCGTCCGGGCCTCGTGAATCGCCTCGGCCTTGATCTTCTCCGCCTCGGCGACCAGGGTGGCCTTCTTCTGCTCGGCTTCCTTCAGCAGCCCCTCGGCCTTCTTGACCGCGGCGATACGGAGCTTGCCCGCCTCGGAGTTGGCCTCCGAGACGATCTCCTTCGCCTGCGCCTTGGCCTTCTCCAGCTGCTCCTCGGCCGCCTTGATCAACGCGTCGCATCGCTCGCCCGCCGACTTCATCGCCTCGGCCGACTCGCGCCGCGCCCGCTCGTGCAGCTCCTCGATCTCGGTCGTGATGCGGTCGCGCAGTTCCTCGGCCCGCTGCCGGATCGCGGTCGCGTCCCGGCGCGCGCCGACGAGCAGTTCGTCCGCGTCCGACCGGGACCGCTCCACCAGCGTGTTGCCCTCGACCGTGGCCTCGGAGACCAGGCGCTCGGCCTCCTGGCGGGCGGCACCCACCATCGTGTCGGCCTGCGCCTCGGCGTCCGCGGTCGTCTTGTGCGCGGTCTGCTGCGCCTCCGAGAGCAGCTTGTCGGCCTCGGAGGTGGTCTCCGTGATGAGCGTGTCGACCTGCTCGGCCGCCTCGGAGCGCCGCTTGTTGGCGTCCTTGCGGGCCTCGTCCAGGGTGCGCTCGGCCTCCTCGCGGGCGGCCGTGGTGATCCGGTCGGCCTCGGCTTCCGCGTCGGCCTTGACCCGTTCCGACTCGAAGCGAATGCGCTCGGCGTGCTGCTGCGCGGAGCCGACCGTCTCGGCGGCCTCGGTACGCAGTCGCTCGGCTTCCGCCGTCGCCTCGGTGATGAGGGCGTCCGCCTGTGCGGCGGCGTCCGACCGGATCCGGTTCGCGTCCTCGCGCGCCTCCGCACGGGCGCGCGCCGCGTCCTGGTCGGCTGTGGCGATGGCGTCCGACGCCTCGGTCCGTACGCGCTGGGCGTGCTCGGCGGCGTCCGAACGGATCCGCTCGGCCTCGGCGATCGCCTCCGAGACCGTCCGCTCCGCGAGGGACTTGGCGGCCTCCGTCTCGTCGGCGGCCTCCTGCCGCAGGCGTGCGGCGTCGTCGCCGGCCCGCTCGCGCTCCGCGTAGGCGTCGGCGCGGACCCGGTCGGCCTCCTCCTGCGCCTCGGTGCGTGTGCGCTCCGCCGCGTGCTCGGCGGCCGAGCGCAGGCCGGTGATCTCCTCCTGCGCCTGCTCGTGCAGGCCGGTCACGGAGTCCCGCACCTGCTGGGCGTGCTGCTCTGCGGCCGAAACCATCTCGGTGGCGCGCCGGTCGGCCTCCTCGACCAGCCGTACGGCCTCGGTCTGGGCCTCCTCGACCCGGGCGCGGGCCACGGCGAGCAGTTCCTCGCTCTGCTCACGGGCCCGCTCGCGCTCCTGGTCGGCCTCGTGGCGCGCCGCGCCGAGCAGTTCCTCGGCCTCGCGACGGCGCCGGGTCGCCTCCTCCTGCGCGGCGGCGAGCGTCTCCGTGGCCTCGGTGCCCAGCCGCTCGGCGGCCGCCTGCGCCTCGGCCCGTACCCGGTCGGCGGTGTCCTGTGCCTCCGACTTGAGCCGTTCGGCCTCGGCCGCGGCTTCCGAACGGAGGCGTACGGCGATGGCCTCGCCCTCCGCACGGGAGGCGGACGCGTCGGAGGCGGCCTCCGTACGCAGCCGGTCCGCCTCGGCCTCGGCCTGCGCCTGGAGCGTACGAATGCGCTCGGCGGCCTCGGAGCGCAGCCGCTCGGTCTCCTCGACGGCCTCGCGGCGGATCCGCTCGGCTTCCGTACGGGCGGCGGTCAGGGCCTGCTCCGCGGAGGTGAACCGCTGCTCGGCCTCGGTCTGCAGGCGGGTCAGCTCCTCGGCTGCGCCCGCCCGGCGGGCCTCGACCCCGCGCTCGGTCTCCTCGCGCAGGTCACGGGCGACCCGCTCGGCCTCTTCCTTGATCGCGTCCGACAGCTCGACGGCCTCGGCGCGCTGTGTCTCGGCCTCGCTGCGGGTGCGCTCCAGGGTCTCCTCGGCCTGGCGGCGCAGCGTCGAGGCGCGTTCGATGGCCTCGGTGCGCACCTTCTCGCTGTCGGTGGCCGCGGCCGCACGCAGCTCGTCCGCGTCGACCTTGGCCTTGGCGAGCAGCTCCTCGGCGGTCTCGGCCGCCTGTTCGATCTGCTGGACGGCCTCGCGACGGGCCTCGGCCCGGATCCCCTCGCCCTCGGCCACCGCCTCGGCGCGCAGGTGCTCGGCCTCGCCGCGCAGCCGGCGCGCCTCCTCCTGCAGCTCGACCGTCTTGGCGCGGTACTCCTTGGTGTCGTCCTTCGCCGCGCCCTTGAGCTGCTCGGCGATGTCGTGCGCCTCGGCCCGCAGCCGGTCCGCCTCGGCCTCGGCCTGCGTGCGGATCCGCTCGGCCTCCTCGCCGGCGGCCTTGGTGGTCGCCTTGGCGTCGTCGGCCGCCTTGTTCAGGACGTCCTCGGCCGTACGGGCCGTCTTGGCGAGCTGGGAGGCGGTCTCCTCGGCCGTGATGCTGCGGGCCTTCTCCGCGGCCTCCGCGACGATCTTCTCGGCCTCGGCCCTGGCGTCCGCGACGACCTGCTCGGCCTCGGCCTTGGTGGCCTCCGCGTCCTTGGTGGCCTCGCTGACGAGCCGGGCGACCTGTTCCTTGGCGGTGCGGGTGCGCTGCTCGTTGGTCGACTCGGCGCCGGCCAGAGCCTTGGCGGCGGCCTCCTTCGCCTCGGCGACGACCTTGTCCGCCTCGGTGCGCGCCTCGCGCAGCGCCGCCTCGGCCTCGGCCATCCGCTGCTCGGCGGCGCGGCTCCGCTCCGCTGCCTGCCGGCGGGCGGCGTCCGACTCGTTGGCGGAGGAGGAACGCAGCTGTTCGGCGTGGTCGGTGGCCTCCTGGGCCTGGGTGGACGCGGCGTTCAGCAGCCGCTCGGCGTCCGTGCGGGCACGGCGCAGGATCTGGTCGGCCTCGGCGCGGGCGGCCTCCGCGTCGCTCTGCAGCCGATGCCGGGCCTCGGTGGTGACCCGCTCGGCCTCGGCGCGGGCGGCGGCGAGCCCCTGTTCGGCCTCGGCCCGCGACTCCTCCACCAGACGGCGGGCCTGGGACTCGGAGCGGGCGCGCAGCTGCTCGGCCCACGCCACGTTCTCGTTGACATGCGACTCGACGGTCTGCCGCCGTTCGGCCAGCTCCTGGTCGAGCTGCTGGCGGCGGGTGACGGCCTCCGCGTGCAGCTCCGCCTGGAGCCGCGCCACCTGCTCGGCGTGCTCCTGGAGGATGCGCTGTGTCTGCGCGCGGGCCTGGCTGAGCTCGCGCTCGGCGTCGGCCCGCAGCTGGTCCGCCTGCATCTGGGCAGTGCGGAGCATCTGCTCGGCCTGATAGCCGATGTCGGTCCCGTCGTAGGCAGGACGGGTCATGAGGGTGCGGCGCGCCTCGTGCAGCTTGGCGCGCAGCACCTCGACCTGGTAGCCGAGGTCCTCGGCGTGCTGGATCGCCTTTTCCCGCTCGGTCTTCAGCCGCTCCATCTCGGCCTCGAACCGAGAGAGGTGGTCGACGTCAGCCGCCGGCTCTCGCTCCTGGCGTTCGTAGCCCCGCACTGCGCGGTCCCATCCGTCCCCTGGTCGCAAGTCTCTCCAAACGAGCTCCGTCCATCCGCCGAACGGGGCTCCCGGGGAATGGTGTCAGATCAACGGCGGAGCATGGGCTGCTGCCCCGACGCTCGTCCCCCGAAACCCGGACCCCGGCCTCGTGTCCCGCCGCTCAGGCAGGACCCGGTCGCCCTGGTGGAGCGGCGACCGCCCCCAACACCCTACCGGCCCTTATGTACGAGAGTCAGTGCTCAGGTGACTCAACAGCCGCGGATGTGACCAGTTCTGTCAGCACACCGTGGCAGTCCTTCGGGTGCAGAAAGGTGATCCGCGACCCCATGGAGCCGCGTCGTGGCTCCTCGTACAGGACGCGTACGCCCTTGTCCCGGATGTCGGCGGCGTCCCCGTCGACGTCCGCCGTACCGAAGGCGATGTGGTGCACGCCCTCGCCGTTCTTCGCCAGCCACTTGGCGACGGTGGAGTCCTCGCGTACGGGCTCGAGCAGCTGGAGGTAGGAGGCACCGCCGTCGTCGGTGTTGTTGATCTTCAACATGGCCTCGCGCACCCCCTGTTCCTCGTTGACCTCGGTGTGGAACACGGAGAAGCCGTACGTCGAGGTGTAGAACTCGACGGTCTTCTCCAGGTCGAAACAGGCGATCCCGATGTGGTCGATTCGCGTCAGCATGCTGTCAGTGCAGCGCTCCTGGAGTGGTTACGCAACGTGCGCGCGATCACACCGACGGCTTGATGACGGGGTGGACTACTCCTCAGTACATTCGAAGTAAACCCTCGTTCACTCCTCGGCTGTGCAGGCCGGAAGGGGATCGCAGCTCATGTCTGGAACGAACAGCACGACCTCCGTCATCGTGGCGGGTGCCCGGACCCCGATGGGACGGCTGCTCGGCTCGCTGAAATCCTTCTCCGGAGCCGACCTCGGCGGCTTCGCGATCAAGGCCGCCCTGGACCGTGCGGGGATCGGCGGCGACCAGGTGCAGTACGTGATCATGGGCCAGGTGCTGCAGGCCGGTGCGGGGCAGATTCCGGCACGTCAGGCCGCGGTCAAGGCGGGCATCCCGATGAACGTCCCGGCCCTGACGATCAACAAGGTGTGTCTGTCGGGGCTCGACGCGATCGCGCTCGCCGACCAGCTGATCCGCGCGGGTGAATTCGACGTGGTCGTCGCGGGCGGCCAGGAGTCCATGACCAACGCCCCCCACCTGCTGCCGAAGTCCCGCGAGGGCTTCAAGTACGGCGCGGTGCAGATGCTCGACGCGATGGCCCACGACGGGCTGACGGACTCCTTCGAGGGCATCGCCATGGGCGCGTCGACCGAGAAGCACAACGTCCGCCTCGGCCTCGGCCGGACGGAGCAGGACGAGATCGCCGCCCTGTCCCACCAGCGCGCGGCCGCCGCCCAGAAGAACGGCGTCTTCGAGGCCGAGATCACTCCGGTGGAGGTGCCGCAGCGCAAGGGCGAGCCGATCGTCGTCAGCCAGGACGAGGGCATCCGCGGCGAGACGACGGTGGAGACGCTCGCGAAGCTGCGCCCGGCGTTCAGCAAGGACGGCACGATCACGGCCGGTTCCTCCTCGCAGATCTCCGACGGTGCGGCGGCCGTGGTCGTGATGAGCAAGGCCAAGGCGCAGGAGCTGGGCCTGGAGTGGATCGCCGAGATCGGCGCCCACGGCAACGTGGCCGGACCGGACAACTCCCTGCAGTCGCAGCCGTCGAACGCGATCCGGCACGCGCTGAAGAAGGAGGGCCTGGAGGTCTCGGACCTCGACCTGATCGAGATCAACGAGGCGTTCGCGGCGGTTGCCGTGCAGTCAATGAAGGACCTCGGGGTTACCTCCGAAAAGGTGAATGTCCATGGTGGTGCGATTGCCCTGGGTCACCCGATCGGGATGTCCGGAGCCCGGCTCGTTCTCCACCTCGCCCTGGAACTGCAGCGGCGCGGCGGAGGCGTCGGCGCGGCCGCTCTGTGCGGCGGCGGTGGCCAGGGTGACGCGCTGATCGTGCGGGTGCCCAAGGCCTGACCATCCCGCACATCGGACGTCGTCTCGAATCGGAACGGAGCTGTGATGCAGGACGTCTCCTCGCTGGTCGCCCAGGCCAGGGAAGGCCGGCCGCGGGCCGTGGCCCGGCTGATCTCCTTGGTCGAGGGGGCGTCCCCGCAGCTCAGGGAGGTCATGGAGGCCCTCGCCCCGCTGACCGGCGGGGCCTATGTGGTGGGCCTCACCGGCTCGCCCGGCGTCGGGAAGTCCACCTCCACGTCGGCGCTGGTGACGGCGTACCGCAAGCAGGGCAAGCGGGTCGGCGTCCTGGCCGTCGATCCGTCCTCGCCCTTCTCGGGCGGTGCGCTGCTGGGCGACCGCGTCCGGATGTCGGAGCACGCGTCGGACCCCGGCGTGTACATCCGTTCGATGGCGACGCGCGGGCATCTGGGCGGTCTCGCCTGGGCCGCCCCACAGGCGATCCGGGTGCTGGACGCGGCGGGCTGCGACCTGATCCTGGTGGAGACCGTCGGCGTGGGTCAGTCGGAGGTCGAGATCGCCTCTCAGGCCGACACCTCGGTCGTCCTGCTGGCTCCGGGGATGGGCGACGGCATCCAGGCCGCGAAGGCGGGCATCCTGGAGATCGGCGACGTGTACGTCGTCAACAAGGCCGACCGTGACGGGGCGGACGCGACCGCCCGCGAGCTCAACCACATGCTGGGGCTCGGCGAGTCACGCGCCCCGGGTGACTGGCGTCCGCCGATCGTGAAGACCGTCGCGGCACGCGGCGAGGGCGTCGACGAGGTCGTCGAGGCGCTGGAGAAGCACCGGGCGTGGATGGAGGAGCGGGGGGTGCTGACGGAGCGCCGGCTGGCCCGCGCCGCCCACGAGGTCGAGACGATTGCGGTGACGGCCCTGCGGGAGCGGATCGGTGATCTGCACGGCGACCGCCGTCTGGGCGCGCTGGCGGAGCGGATCGTGGCCGGTGAGCTGGATCCCTACCGGGCCGCGGACGAGCTGGTCGCGGGGCTCACGAACGGCTGAGGGGCCGCAGGGCGCCGGGAAATCCGTGGCCGGCTCCGGCGCCCGCTGATACGTTGATCCGCATGTTCCTCCTCTTGGCATAGGACCCGCCCAGGTCCGCGATCGGCACACGGCGTCCGGCCGTGGTCGTCGCGGAACTCAGGCGTCCCCTTCCATGCCTCCCGTTGAGGAACCTCCGCGTGCTCACGCCTGCTTCCGGGCGGCCCTCGTATGCCGCCGTTCTGCGCGTCCCCCATGCCCGCCGTACCTTCGCCGCCGCCCTGGTGGGCCGGCTGTCGTACGGGACGGTGTCAATCGCCGTCATGCTGTCCGTGACCAGGGCGACCGGCTCGTACGCCGTGGCCGGTACGGTCATGGCGCTCTTCGGTGCCACGACCGTGCTCCTCTCGCCGCTGCGGGCGGCGTTCGTCGACCGGTACGGGCCGAGACGGGCGCTGACACCGATGGCGCTCATCTACGCGGGGCTGCTCACGACGCTCTCCGTGGCGAGCTGGCGGCCCGGCGCACCGGCACCGCTGCTGGGTGCCCTTGCCCTGGCCGCCGGTGCCTTCCCGCCCCCTCTGGGCCCCACCATGCGGGCCGTGTGGAGTGCGCTGATCGACGACCAGCGGCTGTTGCAGCGCGCCTTCGGACTCGACGGAGTGGTCGAGGAACTGCTGTTCGTGTCCGGTCCGCTGCTGGTGGGCGCACTGCTGCGGTGGGCGCCGCCCGCGGTCGGGGTGGCGTTCAGCGCGCTGCTGGTGGTGGTGGGGACCGCCGTCTTCGTCTCGTCCCCGCCCGTGGCCCGTGCACGCCCCGGCACGGCGAAGCCGGGCCGCTCCACGGGGCGCATGCGGCGAGCGCGGGGGCTCGCACAGCCGGTGACGGTGGCCGCCGGGGTCGGACTGGGGATCGGCGCGCTCGATCTGCTGGTCCTGGCCTTCGCCGAGGAGCGGCGCTACGGCGACGACGTCGCGGCATGGGTGCTGGCGGCGCTCTCCGCGGGCAGCGCCGTCGGCGGGCTGCTGAACGGCGCGGTCGACTGGCGTACGAGCGCCCGGGTCCGGCTGCCGGTGCTCGCCGCGGCGCTCGGGCTGACGCTGGCCGTGGCGGGCCTTGCTCCCGGCCTCGCCGTACTGACTCCGGCCGTGGTCTGTGCGGGCCTGTTCATCGCCCCGGCCCTCACGACCTCGTATCTGATCGCGGACGAGTCGGCACCGCCGGGTTTTCGCACCCGGGCCGGAGCCTGGGTGAACACGGCGGTCAATGCCGGCACCTCGGCCGGCTCGGCGGCGGTGGGCGTGCTCCTGGGCCATCTGCCGCTGGGCGTGTGCTTCGCGGTGTCCGGCGCCACCACCGTGACGGCCGCCGTCCTTGCCGGGTGCGGGCCGGCCGTCGCCGGGGTCGCCGGTCGCCTGAGCTTCGTGCGCGGGGTACGGCCGCACCGGCCCGGCCCGCCGGGGGCGGGCGGGGAACCGTCCGCCGACGGTGTGCTCGTGGCCGCCGCACCGGGCGCCGGGGGCGAGTGTGCCGGTGCGGCGCACGCGTGCCCCGCGCAGCCGCGGCGACGGCGCGGCGGGCGGCGCTGACGATCACCGTTCGGTGCGTGCCGCTCCGGGCGGTCGGCGGTGCGATGGCATCCGCCGCCCGCCCGCGACACCGGGCGGTCCCGGGGTCCCGCTACGGCTTGCCCCGCTGCCCCCGCAGGTGTTCCGCGATCGGGCGCAGGGACTTGTGCAGCTGCTCCAGGTCGTCGGGGGAGAGCAGATCCATGAAGTGCCGCCGCACGGACGCCACGTGGTGCGGCGCGACCTTCTTCATCGTCTCCAGGCCGTGGTCCGTGAGGACCGCGAACAGGCCCCGGCGGTCGGACTCGCAGTTCTCGCGTCGTACCAGATTCGCGTTCTCCATGCGGGTGATCTGGTGCGACAGGCGACTCTTGGACTGGAGGGTGGCGGCCGCGAGGTCGCTCATCCGCATCCGCATGCCCTCCGACTCCGAGAGATTCACGAGGATCTCGTAGTCGTTCATTGTCAGGCCGAACGGCTGCAGATCTCGTTCGAGCTGGTACGTCAACAGCCTGTTGACCTCCAGGTGGGTGCGCCAGGCGCACTGCTCCGCATCGGTCAGCCAGCGCATGGCCGTCTCGGTCTCCATGAATGAAGTCTACCTAAAAAGTTGAAAGGCGAACTAGTGAGGGTGGTGTGACGGTGCGCACGCGTTCGATGTCACACTCCGCAGACTACCGCTCACAGCCCGAAGCGACGCTGGAGATCCCCCAGCTGTCCGGGAAGGCGCGGTGTCCCCGGCGACCCCGGGTGACCGGGTACCCCGGCGGCGCCCGGTACTCCGGGCTCGTTCGGGACCGCTCCCGCGGCCTGCTCCGCCATCAGTGTCTCCGTGGACTGGAGCAGGACGGTACCCGCTCCGACGAACTCGAACTGATGCTCCTCTCCGGAGGCACCTCCGAGGCCTGTCATCGCACGTAGACCGCCCCATACACCGGTCAGATACCCGTGGTCGTAGTGATGGCAGGGCGACGGGCAGTCGGCCCAGCCGACCAG
Source organism: Streptomyces chiangmaiensis (assembly GCF_036281785.1). Lineage (NCBI taxonomy): Bacteria > Bacillati > Actinomycetota > Actinomycetes > Kitasatosporales > Streptomycetaceae > Streptomyces > Streptomyces chiangmaiensis. The sequence goes on from NZ_JAYWVC010000026.1 coordinate 28,065, forward strand.
GGCCTGCGGATCCACCCGGATCGGAGGTTCCATGAACACCACGGGACCGTTGGACGCGGCCACGAACTTGCCGGTTCCGATCAGTGTCAGGAAGCCCGGGACGATCGACTGCTTGAGGGCGAGACTTGGCTGAAAAGCGAGCAGGTTGCCCGAGCGAATGGTCAGATTGCCGTCGTCCAAGTCATACGAATTCACGTCGAAGGCCCGGTCGGCGAGGAGCATCTTGCCCGAACCCTCCGCCACCACCCAGTCGCCGGCGTGCAGTGGCGAATGAAAGGACGTACGGACAACACGGTCGAGTCGCCCGTGCCCGATCCCGTTGAACTCGATCGAGCCGTAGTAGGCGATCATCTTGCCCTTCTGCAGGAACCACTGGCTTCCCTTGAGCTCCACGCAGAAGGTGTATTTGTTGACGTTCTCGTCGGCCGGCAGGGTCATCGGGTCGTGGACGACGGGGCCGGCGCCCGGGTAGGTGGTCACAGCTTCTCCTCCGACGCCTGGACGTACACCGCACCGTTGCCGCTCAGCTCGAGCTGGAACGCCTCGCCGGAGCCGCGGCCCACCATGTCGCGCCAGCCGAGTGCCGTCGAGAGCTTGTTGCGTACGTCGCCGTGGTGGGCGACGTACGCCTGGGGGTCGACGTGGACCGGGCGCTGCGGGGTGATCGGCACCTCGAAGACACCGCCGTGCGCCATCACGGCGACCGCGCCGTGCCCCGTGAGCGTCGTCGTGAACAGGCCCTGGCCCGTGACCTGGCCGCGCATCAGGCCCATGACCCCGCCCTGTGAGCCCATGAACATCGTGCCCTGCCGGAGGGTCCCTTCGAAGGCGAGCAGGCGGTCAGCCTCGACGTACAAGGTGTCGCCCGTGAGGTGGATCACCTGGATGTGGTGACCGCCGTGCCCGAACAGCACCGTCCCGCTGCCCTCGACCGTCATCAGCGGCGTCGCCTCGTTCGCGATGCGGCGGCCGATCATCGACATGACCCCGCCCTGGCCGCCCTGGACGTTGGGCGTGAAGGAGACGTCGCCCTTGTACGCGAGCATCGCGCCCCGCTGGCTGAACAGCCGCTCTCCCGGCACGACCGTCGCCTCGATCATCTTCCCGTTCACTTCACGGAAGGCCATGTCAGACGTCCCCCGCGATCGTGTTGCGCTCGCTGGGCTGGACGTACACCAGCCCGTCCCCTTCGAAGCGGATCTGGAAGGCCTCGCCGCCGCCCTCGCCGAGGAATGTGCGGAAGGTCACCCCCGACTGGAACGACTGCCGCAGATTGCCCTGGTGCGCCACGTACGCTCCGGGGTCGACGGTCAGCGGGTACTGCGCGCTCACCCGCAGCACCACCGCCGGTCCGTCCGACATGATCGCCGCCTGGCCGTGGCCCTCGACGGTCGTCGTGAACAGACCGTTGCCCTGGGAGGCGCCGCGCAGGCCGGTGAACGTCGTTCCCGTGCGCAGACCGGCGTCGGTCGCGAGAAGGTTGCTCGACTCGACGTACAGCTTGTCCCCCTGGAGATCGACGAGGTTGATCTCGGCGGCCCGGTCCGCGAACCAGCACGTCCCGTGCCCCCGCACCTCCATCACGGTCATCTGCTCGCCGGTGAGCCGCCGGGTCACCATCCCCCGGATCCCCTCACCGCCGCCGGTGAGCTTCTTGAAGGCCATCTGCCCGTCGTAGGCGACCATGGAGCCGTTCTTCGCTTTCACGGCGTCACCGGTCATGTCGACGGCCAGCACCTTGCTGCCTTGGAGTCGGAACATCGCCACGGGGCGAAGGTAGCGGCCGGGCGAGGCGGCGGACAGAGCCGTGTGGTGGATCCGGCCCCTGACGCGTCCCTGAGGGAACAGGTGTACCGGTGGACCCGCGACCGCCAGGTCGGCGGACAAATCGCCGACACCCGCACCCCCGTTCCGGGTGCGCCGAGTCCCGGATGTCACAATGGGCGGACGCTTGTGCGTGCGTTCACAAAGCGTCGACGACTCTTCCACCGAAGGTGACCCGTGGACATAAAGACCGCCACCGCCCTCCGCCGGCTCCGCCTTGTCTCGGCCCCCGAGGCCGTCTCCTTCCTGCTGCTGCTGGTCTGCTCGGTACTGAAGCGCACCACTGACTTCGACGCGGTGCCTGTCATGGGCTCGATCCACGGGATCCTCTTCATCCTGTACGTGATCTTCTGGGCCGACGCCTGGAACCGCACCAAGTGGTCACTGCGGACCGCGGCCGTCTACTTCGTGCTCTCCGTGCTGCCGACCGGCGGCTTCTTCGCCGAGCGCAAACTGCGCCGCGAGGCCGAGGACGCCGTCATCGCCGCGCGCGCCCGCAAGGAAGGGATCGTGAACGCGTGATCGTCGCCTTCTCCGTGACACCGCTCGGGGTCGGCGAGGACGTGGGGGAGTACGTCGCCGACGCCGTCCGGGTCGTACCGGAATCGGGTCTGCCGAACCGTACCGACGCCATGTTCACCTCGATCGAGGGCGAACGCGCGTAGCTTCGCGTACATGACGAAGACAGGGATCTACCTACGGCTGTCCCGCGAGGCGGACGACTCTGCCAGCCTGGACACGCAGCGTGCCGCTGCCGCGCGCTGGCTGGCCGCCCATGGCTACGACCAGGCGGACGCTGTCGAGTACGTGGACGCTGGCGTCAGCGGAGCCAAACCGCTGGAGCTGCGTAAGGGCATGGCTGCGCTCCTCGCCGACCGGCCGGACGTCGTCGTGGCGTGGAAGCTGGACAGGTTCGCCCGCTCCGTGTCGGAGTTCCTCCGCCTGGTCGCCTGGGCGGAGGCTCACGGCGTAGCCATAGCGACCACAGACAACGCGATCGACACGACGACCCCGACAGGCCGCATGGTCGCAACCGTCCTCGCAGCTTTGGCGGAGTGGGAGAGAGGTGTTATTGCGGCCCGCATCGTGGACGGGCACGCAACACGCAGGGCCCAGGGACGTTGGTCGTCCGGCCGGGCCCCGTATGGCTACCGCATCACCCGTCGCAACGGAGCTGCGTACCTCGAAGTCGACCCCGACCAGGCCGCGAAGGTCCGCGAAGCGGTGGCCACACTCGTTAACGGCTCTACGGTCGCCGCCACGGCACGCATGACGGGCCTCTCCGAACCTCAGTGGCGACGCCTCCTGAAGTCTCCGACCCTGCGAGGACAGCGGGAACACAAGGGCGTCCTGATCTGTGAGCCTGACGGGATCACGCCCGTTCAGTTCACTGACCCGATTCTCTCCGCTGCGGAGTTGTTGGCCGTACGGAAACGCATGCTGGCCTTGGCAACGGGCCAGGACCGCGCTCCCCGCCGTGCCGCACCGATGTGCGCAGACCTGGCCCATTGCTACCGATGCTCCGGCCGGCTGAACGGCGGGACGTCCGACAAGGGCGTTCCTCTCTACCGCTGTAGGGCTGGGCACGTCACTGTCTACGCGGAGACCCTGGACCAGCGCGTAGAAGCCGACTTCCTGACCACCTTCGGCACCTACGCTGAAACCGTCGTCCGCCTGGAGGGCGGTAACGACCTGTCAGCGGAGATGCTGGAAGCGCGCGAACAAGCGGAGCGTCTGGCCGCACGCATGGCAACGGCTGGCCCGCTGATGCTGGCGACCCTGGAGAGCCTGGCCGCGGACCTGGAAGCCACGTACGCCCGTCTGCGGGACGCCCACGACCCGGAGGTCCGGGAAGTGCCTGTCCCTACTGGCAGGTCCATGGCAGAGGCGTGGGAGGCGTCTGACGTGCCTGCGCGGGCCAGGCTCCTGGCTGGCATGGGCCTGCGGGTCGTCCTCCATCCGAAGCAACGCGCTGACCGGCTGAACGTGGCCTGGGGGCCGTCTGGAGACGCGTACGACGCGCGCCTGGAGGAGATCGAAGAGGAGGAGCGCGCAGCGCTGGCAGACTGACGCTCCGGAGCGACGAGGAGGGGCCCGCCTGGGCGACCGGGGCCGGGCCCCTTCGCCGCGTCTTGGGCCGGCGCTGGCCGGAGGCAGCGGATAGCCGTTACAGACCAGGAGACTTAGCAAGGCCCTGAGCTGCAATGTTCTTATATTTTTTTAGTGGTTACTTCAAACAAATAACTCCTACATAGTTTTGGTTTTTGGGAGTTACCCCAGATGGTGCAACCACTACAGCTTTAAAGAACAACGCCCAGCGGCGGCCTCCCCGCTGCCTGCCGTTAACGCCTGTGAGGCCCAGGAAGGCGCCTGCACGCCTCTCTGAGCGCCTCTGACCGCCTCCAGGCCGCCACAGAGGCGTACAGGGCCGTTTACGACCTCCGTGCCAGCCAGGGGACATCCTCCCCGGACTAGTAGTGAAGGCGGGGGAGGTTTTCCCTGTAGGTAGTGGAAGGCACTCCGCCTTCATCGCAGCGGCCGTCCTGCCAGGGCACCCCAGCCGCAGACACAGACAACCGCTTCGCGCAGCGGTCTACGAAGTAGCGCGCACCTGGCCCCGGTCGCGGGTCTGCTGTTCCCGATCCTGGCGGGGGGACACAGCGGATCTTGCGACCGGGGCCATTTTTGTACCCATCTCCCGCCAGGAGGCCCCAAGTGCCCTACGACGACCATGACTTTGACGGAACCTGCCTCGCACCAGGCTGCGACAACCTGGTCCCCGAGCCGACTCCCCGGAAGCGGACGCGCACGTACGCCAACGAGTCGGAGCCTGACTTCGACATGCGGACGAAGCGTGACCAGCGCCGGACGTGTTCGAACGCCTGCCGCACCGCGCTGTCCCGAGCCAGGCGCGAGAAGGCCCGTCCGCTGGTCACGTGCCAGCTTTGTGGGCAACCGTTCATGCCACGCGGTCGCGGTCGCTGGACGGTCTGTCCTTACGAGGACGCCGACAACTTTTGCCGGGAGCGTCAGGACGACCGGGAGGACGCGCAGTCAATGCGCACGGCCGCCCTCGCCGAAGCTGAGTGCGAGCACTGCCAGACGCCTATCCCGTACAGCGGTCGCGGACGCCCGAAGCGCTTCTGTGCTCCGCGCTGTCGCACGGCTTTTTACCGCGCCACGAAGGGAGCTGCGAAGTGAACACCGAGACCCTGGCCGCTGTCACTGATGACCTGACCCGCGACGGTTGGCACGCCCTTGACCCTCGTGAGACGGACACGACGGCCCCGATCGTGAACGCCCTCCGCTGTCACAGCGTCAAGGCCACTACCGGTTCAGTCCTGGCCGTCCGCCGTTCCCTGTGGAAGCGACGCCAGGAGCTGAAGGCGAAGCCTGCCCCGGAGCCTGCCACGCCTGCCGTTGACGATCTGGGCCTTCCGGTCCCGACCGTAGATGAACTGGCCGACGAAGCCGCCTACGTCGTGGACGTGTTCTTCATGCTGTCGCTGACCTTTGCGCCGGACGCCCCCTGGCTCTTCGACAATGACGACGTGAACTGTTCGGCAGTCCCTCGCGACATCCGACAGACCGCCTTCCGCGCTGGCATGACGGTTGCCGCCGCCCACGGCGTCCCTGACAAGCCTCCGACGATGCGCCAGGTCGTTAACGCCCTGATCCGCCGGATGTCGAAGGACGGCCGGCTGAAGCGCTCCTGACCTCCTGGGTCGGTCCCTTGACGGGGGCCGGCCTTGCGGGGTGCCCAGGCGCCTGCCTGGCGCTCCTCTCTCATTCCTGGAGTCCCTCCGTGACCGACCTCCCTGCGCCCACCACCCAGATGGTCCGCAACGTCCTCGACGAATGCGTCTACGCGGCGTCTAAGACCCTGATCCGCGACGACCGTTCCTCCGACCCGGAGGCCCTGACGGCACTGGCCGCGCTGACCCAGGCCGTTGCCGAATACAAGGCTCAGACCCTGGCCGTGGCCAAATTCCGTGCCCAGCGTACGAAGGAGGCCAGCAAGTGATCCCGATCCGCCCCTCTGACGACGATTGGGTACTGGTCTTCAGCGACGCCCTGGCCGCTATCGCTGTCGCTGACGACGACTCGGAGGTCCGGTTCGAGGAGCTTCACTTCCGAGCACGGGAGCACACGAAGACCCTCCGTACTCCAACGGTGCCGGTAGGCCCCTACCGACGTCTTCTGACCCGAACCGGCTTCCCCGTCTTCGGCCAGAACGGCGCGCAGGTCGTCAAGGGCCTGCGCCTCATCGACACCCAGGAGGCCACAGAATGACCACAGAGGACACCACACAGACTTCCGCTGAGCCGTCCGACGGGACGCCGGCAGCGGACAACCCAGCCGATCCGGGGGACGCCCTGGGCGACGCTGGCAAGAGGGCCCTGGCCGCCCTGCGCTCCGAAAACAAGGAGCTGAAGGCCAGGCTGAAGGCACTGGAGGACACTTCCGCCGCTGAGCGCGATGCCAGCGAGGAAACGGCCTCCACGTCAGGGAGTACGCGCGATGCGGCCCCGACGTCAGACGAAGGCACGGCCGCGACGGCCGACGACGTCAAGCCAACACCGCCGAGGTTCCAGGGCACCGCCGATGGTGGCGCCCGAATGGGCACGGCTCCCGCGCGACAGCTCACGGCTGACGACCTTCGATCGATGAGCCCTCGCGCCATCGACCAGGCACGTCGTGAAGGCCGCCTGCGCGACATCCTCCGCGGCAACGGCCGCTGAGTCTCTCTGACCCAAGATTGGAGGCCATTCCATGGCCGTTACTTCCTTCGTCCCCACCATCTGGGGAGCTGCGGTTCTCACCGCCCTGTCCGAGAACCTGACCTACGGGTCCGAGCGTTGCTCGAACCGCGACTACGAAGGGGACGTCTCCGAGAGCGGCGGCACGGTGAAGATCACCACCGCTGGTGACGTCACCATCGGCGACTACGTGCCCTACACGGCGTACACGCCGGGCCAGGCTTCCACGACCACTGTGGACATGCCGATCAATCAGCGGAAGTTCTGGAACTTCATGCTGGACGACGTGGACCGCGCGCAGGTCCGCGACGACGGTGAACTTGTCGGCAAGCTGTCCGCGCGTGCCGCTCAGCAGCTCAAGGAGACCACCGACACCTACGTTGCCGCGCAGATGGCCGCCGGCGTCGCCGCTGGTAACCAGATCGCCGAACTCTCGGTGACTACGGCGACGGACGCCTATGACAAGGTGCTCCTTCCGCTCCGGCAGAAGCTGAGCGACGCCAGCGTGCCGACCGAGGGCCGGTTCCTGGTCGTCACTCCGGCGTTCCACAACAAGCTCCTGGCCGACAACCGCTTTGTCGCCGCTGGTGACGCCACTGCCGCCGATGTCCGCCAGAACGGCTTTGTCGGCCGTGCCGCTGGCTTCGACATCTTCGAGTCGGTGAACGCCCCCGATGGCCCCGGTACTGGTGCGGGCAAGCTGATCATCGCCGGTCACCCGTCCGCGACGACCTTCGCCGAGCAGATCAGCAAGGTGGAGGCCGTCCGCATGACGGACCGCTTCGTCGACCAGGTGCGCGGCCTGCACCTGTACGGCGCGCTGGTCATCCGGCCCACCGCGCTGGCTACCGCGGATGTGGTGGGCGCGTAATGCCGCTGGCACCCCTCGCCCTGGTCGCTGACCTGGTGGCGAGGGGTGTCGCCGTATCGGCGGAAGAGGAGCCGATCGTTAACGTCTACCTGGACGTTGCATCGGCTCTTGTCCGTGACGCGGCCGGCACCCCCGTCTCCCAGACGACCAGCACGACGACCCTGGAGGGGGATGGCTCCCTCCGCCTGCGCCTCCCTGGCCTCCCCGTGACCTCCGTCAGCGCGGTCGCTGTCGACGGCCAGGCCGTGACTGACTGGACGCTTCGCTCCGGCGTCCTGGTCCGTGACGCTGGCTGGTACGGCGACGTCCAGGTGACCTACACACACGGCCTCCCCGCTGTCCCGTCGGACATCGTGGACCTGGTCTGCCGCCTGGTTGCCAGGGCCCTGGTGGAGTACCGCTCCGGCGACCCTCTGAGCCGCCCTGTCACCCAGGAGCGCATCGGAGACTACTCCGTCACCTACGGAGGCCAGGAGGCCGCCACAATGGCGCTCAGCGCCGTTCAGCGCGCCAGACTGGCCGCACGCTTCGGCGCTGGCCCTGCCCTGGTGCGTTCACGATGAGCCGCGTCTCGCGCCTTCTGAATCAGACCGTTAACGTCTGGCGGTATACCCGTACCTCGGATGGCATGGGCGGCTGGGTGGCAGCGTGGGTCCAGGTGGGCACTGCGCGCGCCAGGCTGTCCCAGCGCAGCGCCCGTGAACGCACGGCAGCGGACCAAACGACCTCGCGCCTGACGCACGTCGTCTACCTCCTGCCTGACGCTGACGTCCGGCGCGGTGACGAACTCCGCCAGGCCGGCCGGACGTTCACGGTCCTCGCCACCTTTGAGCCTTCCGAGCCAGGCACGTACCTGCGCGCTGACTGTGAAGTAGTACAGACCGCTGCCTGACGTACCTCGAAAGGAGACCGCCATGCGACTCCGTGTCGGCTTCGGCCACCGCCTGGTCCTGGACGGCCAGGCGTACGGCCCAGGCGACGAATTCGACGTGCCCGAAGAGGCCGCCGCTACCTGGTTTCGTACCGGCCTCGTCCTCCCCGTTGACGGTGTCTGGCCGGACGACCTCTCCGCGGGCCCTGCGCAGGCCCCTACGGCCCCTGAACGCCCCCCAGGGCCGCCCCAGGCCGCGGAGCCTGCCGAGCCTGCGACACACGGTCCCTGCGACCCTGGCCCGAAGCCGAAGGGCGCACGCGCCATGCAGACTTGCCCGGTCCACCGCTGCCCGTGCCTTACGTGGAAGGGCAAGTGCAAGGCACACTCCCGCAGCAACGCGCAGGGCCGTCGCTACCGCGACAGCTACACGGCTACCCCCAGCCTCCGCACGCACTGGGACAAGCTGAGCAAAGGCAAGCTGCGGAAAGACCCGCTATGCCAGTCCCCTACCTGCGCTGAGATCCCCGCGCCACTCCGGCCAGCGGCTACCCAGGTGGACCACATAGACGGCCTGGGCCTTCAAGGTCCGCGAGCCTTCGACCCAGACAACTGGCAGAGTCTGTGCACCTCGTGCCACTCACGGAAGACAGCGGGCGAAAGCTTCGGCCGACCGTGAACGTCTGCCCCTCGCTGCCCACCTGCCTGGCACCACACCAGGCGCAGGCATCATGCCGACCGCGTCAGCTCCGCTGCGCAGCGATGCGTTAACGATCTTCGCTGAGCATCACAGACGGTGACCCCCACCCCGGGGGGTGACCCCCTTGACCATGGGGATCCTCAGCGCACGGGAGGTGTCTGGGGGGTGCGCGACGTGAATCAACTTTTGGCCGCGATCCAGCGGCGACACTCCGTGACTACTTTGGAGGTACCCATGCCCGGAGTCCGAGGCATGCAGCAACACACTCGTCGTAAACCGATGACCGGCGGAGGCAAGGCTACTCGCCTGCCGACCATCTGTGACCTGCCGGTCCCGCCGGCCCCGCCTGGCGCGAACTTCAGCGACGCCCAGCAGCAGCGCTGGGACGAACTGTTCGCGTCCGCCGTGGCCTGGTTGTGGGGTGAGGCCGAACTGGGCCTCGTCGCTGCCTACGTTCACCTGGAAGCCCAGCTCTTCGACGGCTCCGGTACCGCTGCCACGATCCGGGAGATCAAGTCGCTCGCCGATTCGCTGGGCCTGTCGCCTGCCAGCCGTGCCCGCATGGGCTACGAGATCGGGGACGACGATGGCCAGTAAGCGCCAACAGGCAGCGAAGGCCAGGAAGGCCGCGCACACGCCTGGCTCACGTCCTCCTGGGGTTTACGGGCCCTGGAGGGACGGGGAACCTGGCTGGACCGTCTGCCGCACGCACATGTTCGGCGTCATGCCCGGCTCAACGTGTCTGCGCTGTCGTCTGGAGGCGATGGAATCGTGAACGCCCGACCCGCGGCCAGTCAGCCGACAGCCGCGGACATCCTGGCCGCACTGTCCGCCTTGCGTCAGGACTTCCGGTCAGCGATGACGCTGCGTCCGCTGCCAGGCCGACGTCGTAAACGACTGTCCACCCTGCCTGACCTGCGCATTCGTCACGCTGACCGTAAACGACTGGCGTGATCCTGGCCGCGGATTGGCTCTTTCTGTCCGCTGCCAGCCTGGCTGTCCGGCCTGGCCGCCGACCTGTCCGACCTCCTGGCCACGTGCCTGGCCACGACGAAGGCCCCTGACCGCTTCCCTTCTGGGAGGTGGCCAGGGGCCTTTCTGCGTTGTCCGCGCTGTCCGCGCTGTGTCCGCGTCAGCCGGTCGCGGTGTCCTCGTGGCCGCCGCGTAGCGCGTCACGCAGGGCACGTGCAGCGGTGCCATAGACCGGTTGATCGAGCGGGATGCGCTCGATGTGCTTCGCTGCGACGCCGATCACTTCGCCCAGGGCGTCCGTCAGGGCAGGGGCGAACACGGCCAGCTCTTCCGCTGTCGCCTCGTCAGCTTCGAGGACAGCGGATACAACCGCGTGAAGGGCTGCCGCTGCCGCGAGGCTGGATTCGTCTGCCAGGAGGTCCAGGGCGCCTCCAGGCTCCGCGGAGACGTACACGCTGTGTCCCGTGGCTGGGTCGGTACCGAGGTAGCGAGGGCTGGTCATGCGGCGTTCACCGCCCGCGACGCCTCCAGGGCCTGACGGAGACCGGACTGGGCCGCGTCCAGCCTGACGCGTGCAGCGTCGACTGCGTTAACGATGGCCTCCGACACCGACAGTTCCTCCTGCCGTACAGGCCACGACGAAATGCCGTTGTAGTGGTCCTCGTACGCCTCGTGCCCCAGGGCCAGCGCGCAGTCCGCGTCAGCCTCGCTGAGCGAGGCAGGGTCGATACCGGGGCGCTCCGCCCCGCAGGTGTCGTCCGCGGTCGCCGCGGCCATTTGCACTGCCGCCTGGCACGCGGCCAGGTCCGCTTCCTCGTGGCTCATTCCGCGGCGCCACAGCGCGTTGTACACGATGTCGTAGGTAGGCTGGTCCACGTCGGTCACTCCTTGGGTGATCGGCCTGGCCCGGGGAGTTAGCCGCTCCGCCGGGCCGTCTTCGTTAACGACCTTACGCGGTTAATCGGTATCGCGGTAGTCCAATACCCCAGAACTGCGGTAGCACAGTGACACGGCAGCGCGCAAGCTAAACACCATGGACCTTGATCGCGCCCGACCTGTCTGGCCACAGATTGCCGATGACCTCCGCAGGCGCCTGGACGCTGGTGAGTGGAAGGCCGGCGAGCGCTTCCCTGGCGCTGTCGCGCTGGCCGCCGAGTACGAGGTCACCCAGTCGACAACCCAAAAGGCTGTCGTGGCGCTACGCGAGGAGGGCCGGCTCCGCACCGTCCTGGGAGCGGGGAGCTACGTGGTCTGACCCGGGGCGGAGCCCCCCTCCTTCATGTACTCCAGACTTGCCACGTTCCGGTGAGTGGGACGAAGTCATGCACGTCGTGAAGCGCGCCGTCGCCGCGGTCGAGGAGCGCGCACCACGAGTCTCCCTGGTACTGAAGGCGGACATCCGCCCGGCCGTGACCGACGGCCTCACCTCGAAGGTGGAGACGGTGGAGCGGTATCTGTCCGGCGAGTGATCCCCCTTCCGGCAACGAAGAACCCCGGCCCCGAGGGCCGGGGTTCTCTCGTACTCCAGGCTGACGGTCTCCGGGACCGGGGTGTCGGCGCAGGAGAAGACGCGACCGGACGGGACGCGCACCTGCGCGCTGCGGTTTTCCTCACGGCATCCGCTGCCGCCGTCCGCGGGTGCGCGGACAGGCGCCCCGGGGCCGCGTCGCTCCCGGCAGCCTCACGACGCTCCGCTCACCGTTCCCGTTCCACGTACTCCTTGAACTGCTCCAGATCGCTGCGGACGAGCCGCTCGATCGCGTTCGCCTGGGCGAACCCCTTCGGCCCGCCGAACGCCTCCCTGACGGTCGCGGGGTCGTACTCGAGACGAATCTGGACCCGGGTGTGGTCGCGGTCGATGGGATGCAACGAGAAGGAGCCCGCCAGATCGGGGCCACCCGTGGTGTGCCACTCCATCACGCGCTCCCGGCCGCGGTCGGAGACCTCGGCGTCGAACCCCTTGGCGCGACCGCCGGCCTCGATGTCCAGATGTGCTCGGCCGCCCTCCTCCGTGCGGACGTCGCGTACTCCGCCCACGAAGCTGGGATAATTCTCCACCCGGTGGAGGCTGTTCCAGGCCGTGTCGATGGGGACACCTACGTCGACGTGTTCTTCCAGGGTGCTCATGGCCCACCTCCGCGTTCGGCTCATGACGCATGCCTTCCGCTTCCAGTGTGCGCCCCGGGGCCGTCGGCCGACCGAAAAGCGAGACGGGGCTGACCACCATGTGACCGGCCGGTAAGGTCAAAGACGTGCCGAAGCCGCTCAGCCTGACCTTCGACCCCATCGCCCGCGCCGACGAGCACTGGAAACAGCGATGGGGAAACGTGCCGTCCATGGCCGCGATCACCTCGATCATGCGGGCCCAGCAGATCCTGCTGGCCGAGGTGGACGCGATCGTGAAGCCGTACGGGCTGACCTTCGCGCGCTACGAGGCACTGGTGCTGCTCACCTTCTCCAAGGCGGGCGAACTGCCCATGTCGAAGATCGGGGAGCGCCTGATGGTGCACCCCACGTCGGTCACCAACACCGTCGACCGCCTGGTGAGGTCCGGCCTTGTCGCCAAGCGGCCCAACCCCGACGACGGCCGCGGCACTCTCGCCTCCATCACCGACAAGGGCCGCGAGGTCTGCGACGCGGCTACCCGTGACCTGATGGCGATGGACTTCGGGCTCGGTGTGTACGACGCGGAAGGGTGCGGTGAGATCTTCGCGATGCTGCGCCCGCTGCGCGTTGCCGCGGGGGACTTCGAGGCCGAGTAGCGGGCGTTCCGGCGGCGCGGGGGTGCCCGAAGATCGCCCGTAACCGGCCGTTACGCTCGTCCGCATGAAAAAGAGCGTGCTGACCCGCTACCGCGTGATGGCCTATGTCACGGGCGTGCTGCTGGTCCTGCTGACCCTCGGTGTGATCGCCAAGTACGTGCTGGACGTCAACGGCGCCGCGGACTTCACCCGCGTCGTCGGCATCGCGCACGGCTGGCTGTACGTCGTCTACCTGATCTTCGCCTTCGATCTCGGTGCCAAGGCGAAGTGGCCGGTCGGCAAGCAACTGTGGGTTCTCCTGGCGGGGACGATCCCGACGGCCGCCTTCTTCGTGGAGCGCAAGGTCACCCGCGAGCTGGAGACGAGGCTCACGGACGAGGCGCCCGCCGTCGTCAAGGCCTGAGGCCCCCACCGACGGGCCTGCGTGGGACGACCGCGCACGGGGCGGCCCCACGCCGCCGGTGGGCGGCTTTGGCGCACGTCACCTCCGCAAGCGGTCGACATTTACTTGGACGTCCTAGTAAATTCGACGGTATGGACGCTGACGCCATCGAGGAGGGCCGCCGACGCTGGCAGGCCCGCTACGACGCCGCACGCAAGCGTGAGGCCGACTTCACCACGCTCTCCGGCGACCCCGTGGAGCCCACGTACGGTCCGCGCCCCGGCGACACGTACGAGGGATTCGAACGGATCGGCTGGCCGGGTGAGTACCCCTTCACGCGCGGCCTGTACCCGACCGGCTACCGGGGGCGGACGTGGACCATCCGGCAGTTCGCCGGCTTCGGCAACGCCGAGCAGACCAACGAGCGCTACAAGATGATCCTGGACGCCGGCGGCGGGGGTCTGAGCGTGGCCTTCGACATGCCGACCCTCATGGGCCGCGACTCCGACGATCCGCGCTCCCTGGGCGAGGTCGGGCACTGCGGCGTGGCGATCGACTCGGCGGCGGACATGGAGGTCCTCTTCAAGGACATTCCGCTCGGCGACGTCACGACCTCGATGACGATCAGTGGCCCGGCCGTCCCCGTCTTCTGCATGTACCTCGTCGCCGCCGAACGGCAGGGGGTCGACCTCGCCGTGCTCAACGGCACGCTGCAGACCGACATCTTCAAGGAGTACATCGCCCAGAAGGAGTGGCTCTTCCAGCCCGAGCCGCATCTTCGCCTGATCGGCGACCTGATGGAGTACTGCGCCTCCGGCATCCCTGCGTACAAGCCGCTCTCCGTCTCCGGCTACCACATCCGGGAGGCGGGCGCGACGGCCGCGCAGGAGCTCGCCTACACGCTGGCCGACGGGTTCGGATACGTGGAGCTGGGGCTCAGTCGCGGACTGGACGTGGACGTCTTCGCCCCCGGCTTGTCCTTCTTCTTCGACGCGCACGTCGATTTCTTCGAGGAGATCGCCAAGTTCCGGGCGGCGCGCCGCATCTGGGCCCGATGGCTGCGCGACGTGTACGGGGCGGGGAGCGAGAAGGCGCAGTGGCTGCGCTTCCACACCCAGACCGCCGGTGTCTCGCTGACCGCGCAGCAGCCGTACAACAACGTGGTGCGTACGGCGGTGGAGGCCCTTGCGGCCGTGCTGGGCGGGACGAACTCGCTGCACACCAACGCCCTCGACGAGACCCTGGCGCTGCCGAGCGCGCAGGCGGCGGAGATCGCGCTGCGAACCCAGCAGGTGCTCATGGAGGAGACCGGGGTCGCCAACGTGGCGGACCCGCTGGGTGGCTCGTGGTACGTCGAGCAGCTGACGGACCGGATCGAGGCGGACGCCGAGCGGATCTTCGAGCAGATCAAGGAGCGCGGTCTGCTGGCCCATCCGGACGGCCGCCATCCGATCGGACCGATCACCTCCGGGATTCTGCGGGGCATCGAGGACGGCTGGTTCACGGGCGAGATAGCGGAGTCCGCGTTCCGGTACCAGCAGGCGCTGGAGAAGGGTGACAAGAACGTCGTCGGCGTGAACGTCCACACCGGGTCCGTCACCGGCGATCTGGAGATCCTGCGGGTCAGCCATGAGGTGGAGCGGGAGCAGGTGCGGGTGCTGGGCGAGCGGAAGGCCGGCCGGGACGACGCCACGGTACGTTCGGCGCTCGACCGCATGCTGGCCGCCGCGCGGTCCGGGGACAACATGATCGAGCCGATGCTCGAGGCCGTCCGCGCGGAGGCGACGCTCGGGGAGATCTGCGGGGTGCTGCGAGAGGAGTGGGGCGTCTACACCGAGCCCGTGCACTTCTGAGACCGCACACATGACGCGTGCACTTCTGAGACCGGACACAGAAGGGGCCGGCGGGAACCAGGTTGCCGCCGGCCCCTCCTGTCGTCGTCGGCCCGGCGCCTCAGAACTCCTGCACGAAGTAGGGCTCCACGGTCATCCAGCCGTTGCCCCGGGCGCCGTAGCGGGTGCCGTTGTCGCTCTGGGCCAGGGTGTACCAGGAGTCGACGTAGTCGGGGTCGTCCGTCCACCAGTCGTCCGGGAGCGCGTCAAGGACCGCGTTCACCAGCGGAATGTAGGTGCCCTGGTCGGCGATGGTGAGCAGCGCGGTGGCGATCGCCTTGGCGAGGTCGCGGTAGTTGGTGCTGCCGTCGTCCTCCATCATCACGGCGTCGGCCAGGTTGTACTTGTAGAGCGACCAGTTGACCAGGATCTGGTTGGGCCGGTAGACCGTGCCGTCGTTGTCCAGGTACGGCATGTCGACGGGGTCCACCCGGACGGCGCCGTCCTGGCCGAAGCCGGTGACGAGGGTGTAGATCTCGGCGTCGCCCTTGATCCAGGGCTCCTCGTCGTCCGAGAGCTCGACCGAGGTGATGCGGGTGGTCCAGAAGCCCGCGGCGGACGCCGACGCCCGCGAGGGGGCCGCAGGGGCCTGCTGAGGGGCCGACGCGGCGGAGGCCACGCCGTAGCGGGCGAGTTCCTCGTTCAGGACGTCCAGACCGGCGGCCAGCGCCTTGGAGCCGTCGATGTCCACGACGTACACCGGGTGCGCCGGCGCCGTGCGGGCGTCGAGCGTGTGGGTCCGGCCCCGGCTGTCGTAGGCGGTGACCGTGGCGGCGTCGTCGTCCGAGGCGGCCGCGGCCACCCAGGGCGTGGTCCCGGCCGCGAGCGCGGCGCGCATGGACCCGTCGCCGAGCCGCAGCCGCAGCAGCGAGCCGACCCCGGCGTCCAGGCCCTTGGCGGCGGCGATCCGGCGATCGGCCGCGGCCAGAGCGGACTTCAGGGTGCCGTCGGCCTGGCCGGCCAGGGCGGTGACGGCCACCTCGTCGGAGGTGAGCGCCGCCTCCCGGACGCGGGCGCGCCAGGCGGAGTCGGTGAGCGAGCCGGCTATCGCACGGGCGGCGTGGTCCTCCGCCGTGCTGACGACGGACGAGGGGCTGGGGGTCTTCGGGGCCGCAGTGGCCGGCAGCGCGCCCAGTGTCTGGGCGGTACAAAGAGCGACCAGGGACGCCGCGACGGCGCCGATGCCGCGCCGACGGGGGTGACGAGGTCTCACGTGGATCGATCCTCCGGGAGGCGAGTGGACGATGTCTCACTGTCAGGTGGAGCCCGTGATGCGGATCTATGCGGGTAGACTCCCGCGCCGACAAGCATGGCGGTGACATGACACATGCGGCAAGAGGCCCGTGCCGCGCACTGGGTGAACTTCCGGGGGCGCGGGCCGGAAGGCCCGCTGCACGACGCCCAAGAACGCCTGGCGTGCGGCGTCAGGAGCCGTACGCCGTGAGCCCGCCGAGCAGCACCGTGGCGAAACGTGCCGCCCAGTCGGCGTCGACGGCCTCGCAGGAGACGAGGGTGCGGTGCACGACCGCACCCGCGATCACGTCGAAGATCAGGTCGACCTGTGGAGCGGGGTCGCCCTGGTCGGCGGGGATCTCGCCGCGACTCTGAGCCCGCCGGCGGCCCTCGATCACCAGCCGCTTCTGCCGGTCGACGATCGCTTCGCGGATCCGCTGCCGCAGCGCCTCGTCGTGCGTGGCCTCGGCCACCACCGCCATCAGCGCGGTCTTGGCCGCCGGCTGCTCCAGCAGGGCGGCGAACTCCAGCACCACACCCTCCACGTCGGCCTGGAGGCTGCCCCGGTCGGGGAGTTCGAGCTCGTCGAAGAGTTCCGCCACCGCGTCCACCACGAGTTCGCTCTTGCCCGCCCAGCGGCGGTAGAGGGTCGTCTTCGCGACACCCGCCCGGGTCGCCACGTCCCCCAGTGTGAGGCCCGACCAGCCGAGTTCGACGAGCGCCTCCCGGGTGGCCGCCAGGATCGCAGTGTCCGCGGCGGCGCTGCGCGGGCGTCCCGTACGGGCGGCGGAAGTGCTGCTCTCCATGTCAGTGACCATATCCGGCCGGGTCCCCGTCCACTTCTGGACGTTGTGTGGAGTGGTGAGGGAGATCACCGGCGGACTGGGCACGGTGAGCTCCGAGGGCAGTTACGCTACGACTCGTAGCGAAAGCGTGCCCGTCCACCTCCGTGTGACGCACGCGTGAGCGACGACCACCGGCGCCGAGTGGGGACCCGGCGCGCAGCACCACCGGCAGGGCACGGCTTTCACAGCGCTTTTCACAGCGGCGTACGGAAGGGGGAGGATGTACTCATGCAGCCACGGAACATGTCCATGAGCGGAGTCGTCGACCTCGCCGCGGTGAAGGCGGCCCAGGAGGCCAAGGCGAAGGCGGAGCAGGCGCGGGCCGAAGCGGCCCGGCAGGGCGGGGGAGGAGCGGTCTCCCCGGCCGACCTTGTCATCGACGTAGACGAGGCGGGGTTCGAGACCGACGTCCTGCAGCGGTCCACCGAGGTGCCGGTCGTCATCGACTTCTGGGCCGAGTGGTGTCAGCCCTGCAAGCAGCTGAGCCCGATCCTCGAGCGGCTGGCCCGTGAGTACAACGGCCGGTTCGTGCTTGCCAAGATCGACGTCGACGCCAACCAGATGCTGATGCAGCAGTTCGGCATCCAGGGGATCCCGGCCGTCTTCGCCGTCGTCGCCGGGCAGGCGCTGCCACTCTTCCAGGGCGCCGCCCCCGAGCAGCAGATCCGCGACACCCTCGACCAGCTCGTCCAAGTGGCCGAGCAGCGCTTCGGGCTGACCGGTCTGACCGTCGACCCCGACGCCGAGCCGGGCGGTGCCCAGGTGGCCCCCCAGGCCCCCGCAGGCCCCCACGACGCGACGCTGGAGGCGGCCGTTCAGGCGCTGGACGCGGGCGACTTGGGCGGCGCGGTCCAGGCGTACAAGAACGTGCTGGGCGAGGACCCCGGCAACACCGAGGCCAAGCTGGGCCTCGTGCAGGCCGAGTTGCTCCAGCGGGTGCAGGACCTCGATCCGCAGAAGGTGCGCAAGGACGCGGCGGACAAGCCCGGTGACGTGTCGGCCCAGATCGCGGCGGCGGACCTGGATCTGGTCGGCGGACACGTGGAGGACGCGTTCGGGCGGCTCGTCGAGACCGTGCGGCGCACGGCGGGAGAGGACCGGGACGCCGCGCGGCTGCGGCTGCTGGAACTCTTCGAAGTGGTCGGTGCCGAGGACCCGCGCGTCACCACGGCGCGCAGAGCGCTTGCGAGGGCCTTGTTCTGACCAGTCGCTAAACGCCAGGGCGTGTGATGCCCACGTGAAGATTTGCCGACAGAGGTACATGGCGGCCGTGCTTTACCAAATCTTGGTAATCACGGTCGCTGTTACTTGGAGTAAGTCGAGGCTGTTGATCTGTCGGGTTCTGTCCCTTCTTCGGTTGTTTCGTCATCTCCCTTTGTGCCACGAAGAGTTGCCGGGCGATGCCCGCCTGTCGTGGTTCGGTTATCCGGCCGTTACTGCTGAGTAACGAACCCCCTTGCGGGGGAGGCGAGAATGCACCACGATCGGCGACGCTCGGTCCATCGCCGTACCCGACAGCCAGCCGGGTCTACGGGTGTCCGTGGGTCCCCACCGAGCAGGAACCGGCGGCAATGGCGTCGGCTCCTGGACAGGGGGGTCTCCGCTGTCGCGGAGCCTGTCCGGCAGGTTGTGCGTGATGCGTGTCAGGCGCGACCAGTGGTTGTCGCTCGGGGGTGATCGCCGGTGATTGGGGCGCGATTCGCGCCTCCGAGCGCGGGCGCTCTCCTTCCCGAGGACGTAGCACTTCTCCCATCCCTGTCCGGCTGAGCTGCTGACCGGTGGCGAGTCGGGATCAGGAGATGTACGTCCGAGAAGGAGGAAATATGGAGTCCCAGATGCGTGGCGGGACCAGATGGAAGCGGTTCGCTGTGGTCATGGTGCCCAGCGTCGCCGCGACGGCAGCGATAGGCGTGGCCCTGGCGCAGGGCGCTCTGGCCGCGTCGTTCAGCGTGTCGGGACAGTCGTTCAAGGTTACGGCCGACGAGCTCCACGGCAACGGCTTCGCGCAGTACGGAGCGATCGACTCCGGCTACACGCTCTCCGGTGAGAAGACGATTCACCCGGTGGCGGTCTCGTCCTTCAAGGACGCGACGATCAAGAACCTGTGCCAGTCGGTCGTCACCCCGAACATCCCGCTGCTCGGTTCCGTCAGCCTGACGCTGACGGCCGGTAACAGCGACGACAAGAAGAGCCAGGTCTCCGCCGACAACCTGTACATCGACGTCGCGGACCTGGAGGCCAAGGGCGGTGCCGTCTTCCACGGCATCGACATCGGTGTTGCCGCCGGCGACACGGGCCCGAACAAGGGCGGCAAGGGCCCTGGCATGAAGGGCGGCAAGGAGCAGGCCAACCCGTACGGCTTCGCTCAGCAGGCCGAGGGGGCGGACCTGTACGGCGTGCAGCAGACGGCGTGGGCCACCACCGCCGGCACCTTCACTCTGCCCGGGCTGAAGATGAAGCTGCAGACGGGCACGCACGAGTGCTACTAGGCACTCGGTGACGGGCGGGGGGAGCCGAAGGCGCCTCCCGCCCGTACCAATCTCCGGTCGCGTTTCACACACCCCCCACACTTTCATCGCACCACACCCTCACCACAGCAACGCTGCACCAGGGAGCTGTTTTCCATGAGCGCCGAGACTTCTGCCGTACCCGGCCAGTTCACCCGCCGGAGGCTGCAGTTCCGCGCCTGGCGGGGCACCCGGCCGTTCTGGGCCGGTCTGTTCGTCATGCTCGGCGGCTTTCCGATCATGTACTTCCCGTATGCGCACTTGCAGGTCGGCCACCTGACACTGGCGATGGCCACCACCGCCGGCGCCGGCTCCCTGATCATCGGTGTGCTGCTCGTCGTCCTGGGCATAAGCCTCTGGTTCCAGAAGCACATCCGCACCTTCGCCGGTGTCGCGGCGATTCTGCTGGGACTGGTGTCCCTCCCCGTCTCCAACTTCGGCGGCTTCATCATCGGCTTCCTGCTCGCCCTCATCGGCGGGGCCATGGCCGTGTCGTGGGCGCCGGGGAAGCCGTCGGAGGCGCAGCCGGCCGAGGAGACCGGCGGGGAGCAGGACGGTGCACCGGAGGTCGGGCTCGGCAAGGCGGCGGACGGGATGGTCGCGCCGAACGATCTGTCAGGAACGAGCCCGGCCAACGGGGCGAACGGGAGGCACAGTGCCGGCTGACGAGGTGACCGACGGGACTGACGTGGACGCGTCCCGTACGAGAACCGGGCCGCGTCACGCGGCCCCCAGAAAGCCGCTGTTCACCAGGTTCCACATGCCGGCGGGCAAGGCGATAGCCCTGGCGGCGATGCCGTCAGCGGTCTTCATGGGGGTGGGGCTCAACACGGCGTTCGCCAGTGCCGACGACCACTCGCCGTCCAAGAGCATGTCCGTCGACGAGTACCAGAAGTGCGTGGAGGCCCTGGACCCCCAGGACTCCAAGGACGCTTCGGCCTCGCCGTCGCCCTCCGCCTCGGCGAGCGCGTCCAAGTCGGCGGACACGCCGGAGCCGACGGCGTCGGCCTCGGCGGACAAGCCGTCGGACAGTACGCCGGGCACGGCCTCTTCGCCGGATTCAGGTTCCGGCGACAAGGGCACGCCCGAGCCGTCCGCGTCCTCCTCGGGCGCGTCCGGCGGCGGTACGTCCACGCCGGCTCCGTCCGCCTCCGCAGGCGGCGGCGACCTGCTGGGCACCGTCGGGGACACCCTCTCGGGCATCCTCGGCGGCGGCTCCGGCTCGAGCTCGTCGTCGAGCGCGGCCCCCACGCCGTCCGCCTCGGCCTCCGCGACGAAGGACACGTCCTTGTCCGGCACCGTCAAGGACACCACCAAGACGGTGACCGACACGGTCAACAACACCGTGAAGGACACGACGGACACGGCGGGCAAGGCGATCTCCGAGGTCACCAAGTCGGCCGACGACGCGGTGAAGTCCGTGGCGTCCGCGGCCGCGAGCCCGTCCCCGGGCTCCACCGAGCTCCCGGACGGCTGTGTCGCGGCCACCGACGACCAGGGCGACGTGGAGAAGATCACGGCGCTGCCGGACGATCCTTGGCGCCTGGAGGCCAGCTCGCTGCTCCTCAAGGGCGCCGATTACCAGGGCATCGTCAAGGTGCGCACCGCCAACGGCACCGTCAAGAAGGTCCTGAAGTACGTCATCTCCAACGGCACCGACATCGGCGACCTGCACCAGCTCGTCGACGGCCAGAAGGGCGAGACGTACCACGTCCAGGCCGCCAAGGGATCGACGTCCACGATCCGTGACGGCAAGACGGTGATGTACACGGAGAGCATCTCCGGCAACCTGCTGGGTCTGATCCCGGTGACGTTCAGCCCGGACAACCCGCCGCCGCTGAACATCCCGATCATCTACTTCACCAACGTGAAGGTCACCCAGGCCGGTCAGTTCGGCGGCACGCTGACGGTGCCCGGCATGCACCAGTACGTCACCGGGGGCTGAGCACTCTCCAGACCTGTTCGGGAGCCGCACAAACAGCCGTGGCCCGGTCCTCCGCGAGGGGGACCGGGCCACGGCTGTGCTCGGGGTGGGTTGGTGGACCGGGTCAGCCGCGGTGGTCCTCGCCCAGGTGGTGCACCCGGACCATGTTCGTGGTTCCGGGGACACCGGGCGGGGAGCCGGCCGTGATGATCACGATGTCGCCGCCGTTGAACCGCTTGAGCCGCGTCAGTTCCTGGTCGACCAGACTGACCATTTCGTCGGTGCTGTTCACGAACGGCACGACGTGGGACTCCACGCCCCAGCTCAGCGCCAGCTGGTTGCGTGTGGACTCGTCCGTGGTGAACGCCAGGATCGGCTGGCAGGCCCGGTAGCGGGACAGCCGGCGGGCGGTGTCACCGGACTTGGTGAAGGCCACCAGGCCCTTGCCGCCCAGGAAGTCCGCGATCTCGGCCGCGGCGCGCGCCACCGAACCGCCCTGGGTGCGCGGTTTCTTGCCCGGGACGAGCGGCTGCAGGCCCTTGGCGAGCAGCTCCTCCTCGGCCGCCTGCACGATCTTCGACATCGTCTTGACGGTCTCGATCGGGTACGCGCCCACGCTCGACTCCGCCGACAGCATGACCGCGTCGGTGCCGTCCAGGATGGCGTTGGCCACGTCGGAGGCCTCGGCGCGGGTCGGACGGGAGTTGGTGATCATCGACTCCATCATCTGGGTCGCCACGATCACCGGCTTGGCGTTGCGGCGGCACAGCTCGATGAGCCGCTTCTGCACCATCGGGACCTTCTCGAGCGGGTACTCGACGGCCAGGTCGCCGCGGGCGACCATCACGCCGTCGAACGCCATCACGACGTCCTCCATGTTCGCCACCGCCTGCGGCTTCTCCACCTTGGCGATGACCGGGACGCGCCGTCCCTCCTCGTCCATGATCCGGTGGACGTCCTTGACGTCGTCCGCGTCCCGCACGAACGACAGCGCGACCATGTCGCAGCCCATGCGCAGTGCGAACCGCAGGTCCTCGATGTCCTTCTCCGACAGCGCCGGGACGTTCACCGCCGCACCGGGCAGGTTGATGCCCTTGTGGTCGGAGATCACGCCGCCCTCGATGACGATCGCCTTCACCCGGGGGCCCTCGACGTCCACGACCTTCAGCTCGACGTTGCCGTCGTTGATCAGGATCGGGTCGCCCTTGGAGACGTCGCCCGGCAGGCCCTTGTACGTCGTACCGCAGATGTGCTTGTCGCCCGGAACGTCCTCGACGGTGATGGTGAACTCGTCACCGCGCACCAGCTCGACCGGGCCCTCCGAGAAGGTCTCCAGACGGATCTTCGGGCCCT
The DNA here is from genome assembly GCF_036281785.1 of Streptomyces chiangmaiensis. NCBI lineage: Bacteria > Bacillati > Actinomycetota > Actinomycetes > Kitasatosporales > Streptomycetaceae > Streptomyces > Streptomyces chiangmaiensis. The sequence goes on from NZ_JAYWVC010000026.1 coordinate 50,961, forward strand.
GCAGGTCGGCGAGGACACCGACGGCCCTGCCGGTCTCGGCGGCCGCGGTACGGACGCGGACATACCGAGCCTCGTGCTCTTCGTGCGTGCCGTGGCTGAAGTTGAAGCGGGCCACATTCATGCCGGCTTCGATCAGCGATACGAGCATTTCATGGGAGTCGACCGCGGGGCCGAGCGTGCAGACGATTTTCGAACGGCGCATGGGGCGATCCTATCGGTTTGTTTCGCTGCGGAATATTCCGTCTGGCGGAAGATACAAGTGGGCGGGTTCGCGCTCAGGCGAGAGCCGTCGAATATGTTCCGTTGCCCTTTCCGACCAATGCGTAGGTCTGTGTGGCGATCTCCAGTTCCTCGTCGGTGGGCACCACGGCGACCGCCACCCGCGCGTCGGCGGGCGAGATCAGCCGCGGCTCGTCGCCGTGTACCCCGTTCAAGTCGCCGTCCACCGCGAGGCCCAGCTCCTCGAGGCCCATGACGGCAGCCTCGCGCACCGGCGCCGCGTTCTCGCCGACTCCGGCGGTGAAGACGATCGCGTCCACCCTGCCGAGTACCGCGTAGTAGGCGCCGATGTACTTCTTCAGCCGATGGATGTAGATGTCGAAAGCGAGCCGCGCCTGTGCGTCGCCCTCGTCGATCCGGCGCTGAATTTCCCGCATGTCGTTGTCGCCGCACAGACCGAACAGACCGCTCCTCTTGTTGAGGAGAGTGTCGATCTCGTCCATGGACATTCCGCCAACGCGCTCCAAATGGAAGATGACGGCGGGATCCAGGTCCCCGGAGCGTGTCCCCATCACCAGCCCCTCCAGGGGCGTGAGCCCCATGGACGTGTCCACGCACCGGCCGCCCCTGACCGCCGAGGCGGACGCGCCGTTGCCCAGATGCAGCACGATGACGTTGACCTCGTCCGGCGCCTTGCCCAGCAGCTTGGCGGTCTCCCGGGACACATACGCGTGCGAGGTCCCGTGGAACCCGTAGCGCCGCACCCTGTGCCGGTCCGCGATCTTCGTGTCGATCGCGTACCGTGCGGCGTGCTCCGGCATGGTGGTGTGGAACGCCGTGTCGAAAACGGCGACGTGCGGCAGGTCCGGGCGCAGCGCCATGGCCGTGCGGATGCCGGTGAGGTTGGCCGCGTTGTGCAGCGGCGCGACGGGGATCAGCCGTTCGATCTCGGTGAGCACGGCGTCGTCGATCACGGTGGGCTCGCTGAAGAACATGCCGCCGTGCACCACGCGGTGGCCGATGGCGGCGAGCTCGGGCGAGTCGAGCCCCAGCCCGTCCCGGGCCAGCTCCTCGGCGACCGCCTTCAGGGCCGCCTGGTGGTCGGCGACCGGCCCGTTCTGCTCACGGGTGCAGCCGGTGGTGAGCGCCGTGTGCTTGATCCGGGACGTCTGTTCGCCGATGCGCTCGACGAGGCCCACGGCCAGCCGGCTGCTGTCCCGCATGTCCAGCAGCTGGTACTTCACCGACGAGGAGCCGGAGTTGAGGACGAGTACGTGGGTCTGGCTCACCGGTCTGCCTTCTCGACGGGGTTCTGGGCCTGTATCGCCGTGATGGCGACCGTGTTGACGATGTCCTGGACGAGTGCGCCCCGGGACAGGTCGTTGACCGGCTTGCGCAGGCCCTGCAGGACGGGGCCGACGGCGATCGCACCGGCCGAGCGCTGTACGGCCTTGTAGGTGTTGTTGCCGGTGTTGAGGTCGGGGAAGATCAGTACGGACGCCTGTCCGGCGACCTTCGAGTCCGGCAGCTTGGTCGCCGCCACGCTGGGCTCGACCGCGGCGTCGTACTGGATCGGGCCCTCGATCATGAGATCGCCGTCGCGCAGCCGCACCAGCTCGGTGGCCTCACGCACCTTGTCCACGTCGGCGCCCGAGCCGGAGGTGCCGGTGGAGTACGACAGCATCGCGATCCGCGGCTCCACGCCGAACTGCCGGGCGGTGGTGGCCGACTGGACGGCGATGTCGGCGAGCTGCTCGGCGTTCGGGTCGGGGTTCACGGCGCAGTCGCCGTAGACGAGCACCTTGTCCGCGAGGCACATGAAGAAGACGGAGCTGACGATCTTCGCGTCCGGCTTGGTCTTGATGATCTCGAAGGCGGGCCGGATGGTGGCGGCCGTGGAGTGCACCGCCCCGGACACCATGCCGTCGGCGAGCCCCTCCTCGACCATGAGTGTGCCGAAGTAGTTCACGTCCGCGACGACGTCGTACGCCAGCTCGACCGTGACGCCCCGGTGGGCGCGGAGCCGGGCGTACTTCTCGGCGAAGGTGTCGCGCATGCCGGAGGTGGCGGGGTCGATCAGCTGCGCATCGCCGAGGTCGATGCCGAGGTCGGCGGCCTTCTTGCGGATCTGGTCGACGGGCCCGAGCAGCGTCAGATCGCAGACGCTTCGGCGGAGCAGCACCTCGGCGGCGTGCAGCACGCGCTCCTCGGTGCCCTCGGGGAGCACCACCCGGCGTTTGTCGGCGCGGGCCCGCTCCAGCAGCTTGTGCTCGAACATCATCGGCGTGAGCCGGTCGCTGCTCGGGGCGGACACCCGCTCGAGCAGGTCGGCGGTGTCGACGTACCGCTCGAACAGGCCCAGCGCGCGCTCCGCCTTGCGCGGAGTGGCCGCGTTGAGCTTCCCCTCCAGGGAGAAGAGCCGGGCGGCGGTGGGGAAGCTGTTGCCGGACACCGAGAGCACCGGTGTGCCCGGGGCGAGGCGGTCGGCGAGGGAGAGGATCTCGCTGCCGGGCACCTCGTCCAGCGTGAGCAGCAGGCCGGCTATCGGCGGGTTCCCCGCGCTGTGGGCGGCGAGCGAGCCGATGACCAGATCGGCTCGGTCGCCCGGGGTCACCACCAGGCAGCCCGGGGTCAGGGCGCTCAGGAGGTTGGGCAGCATGGCGCCGCCGAAGACGAAGTCGAGGACGTCCCGCGCCAGCCCCGCATCGTCGCCGAGGAGCACCCGGGCACCGAGAGCCTGTGTGATCTGCGCGACCGTCGGGGCGGAGAGAGCCGGGTCGTCCGGTAGGACGTGACACGGCACGGGGAGCCGGGAGCCGAGCCGCTCGGCGATCTCGTCCCGGTCCTCGCCGGCCACGCGGTTGACGACCATGGCGAGGACGTCGCAGCCGAGTCCGTCGTACGCCCGGTAGGCGTTGCGCGCCTCGGCGCGCACCGACTCGGTGGTCTGGCTGCGCCCGCCCACCACCGGGATCACGGACGCCCCGAACTCGTTGGCGAGCCGGGCGTTGAGGGACAGCTCGTCGGGGAGCTGGGTGTCGGCGAAGTCGGAGCCGAGGACGAGGACCACGTCGTAGTCGCGGGCCACGAGGTGGAAACGGTCGACGAGGGTGGACACCAGCTCGTCCGTCCCTCGCTCGGCCTGGAGCGCGGACGCCTCGTGGTAGTCCATGCCGTACACCGTGGCCGGGTCCTGCGACAGCCGGTACCGGGCACGCAGCAGTTCGAAGAGGCGGTCGGGGCCGTCGTGGACGAGCGGGCGGAACACACCCACCCGGTCGACCTGCCGGGTCAGGAGCTCCATGACTCCCAGTTCGACGACCTGGCGGCCGTCGCCGCGGTCGATCCCGGTCACGTACACGCTGCGCGTCACGCGTGCTCTCCGTTTCGTCTCTCGTGCGGGGTGGCGGGCAGGGGCGCGGGGCGCCCCCGGGGGTTCCGCACCCTCTCCGTGCGTCAGTGGCTGACACGGGCGCCATTGACCGATTCTGCATGTTTTTGTGGGGTTCTGCGGCGCACAAACATCGTCCACGAGGGGTCGGCAGAACCTTCTTGACAATACCCCTGGGCCTGGATAAGGCGCCCGTCAGCACCCCCGGATCACAGGCCAGGGCGGAGGCGGGGTGCGGGCGCGGCACCCGTCGGAGGGGCGTGAAACAATCGGATTGGCTCACCAGAATCAACAGCGAGCAGGAGACACAGCACGATGCGCATCGGAGTACTCACCGCAGGCGGCGACTGCCCGGGCCTGAACGCAGTGATCCGGTCGATCGTGCACCGAGCGGTGGCGCAGTACGGCGACGAGGTGATCGGTTTCGAGGACGGGTACCGGGGCCTGCTCGACGGCCACTACCGCACCCTGGATCTCGACGCCGTGAGCGGCATCCTGGCCCACGGCGGCACCATCCTCGGCTCCTCGCGCCTGGAGCGCGACCGCCTGCGCGAGGCCTGCGGGAACGCGTCGGACATGATCCGCGACTTCGGCATCGACGCGCTGATCCCGATCGGCGGCGAAGGCACCCTGACGGCCGCGCGGATGCTCTCGGACGCGGGTCTGCCGGTCGTCGGCGTGCCCAAGACGATCGACAACGACATCTCCTCCACGGACCGCACCTTCGGCTTCGACACGGCGGTGACCGTGGCCACCGAGGCGATGGACCGCCTGAAGACGACGGCCGAGTCCCACCAGCGCGTGATGGTCGTGGAGGTCATGGGCCGCCACGCCGGCTGGATCGCGCTGGAGTCGGGCATGGCGGCCGGCGCCCACGGCATCTGCCTCCCCGAGCGCCCCTTCGACCCGGCCGACCTGGTCAAGATGGTCGAGGAGCGCTTCGCGCGCGGCAAGAAGTTCGCGGTGGTCTGTGTCGCCGAGGGCGCGCACCCCGCCGAGGGCACCATGGACTACGGCAAGGGCGAGATCGACCAGTACGGTCACGAGCGCTTCCAGGGCATCGGCACGGCCCTCGCGTACGAGCTGGAGAGGCGGCTCGGTAAGGAGGCCAAGCCGGTCATCCTCGGTCACGTCCAGCGCGGTGGTACGCCGACCGCCTACGACCGGGTGCTCGCGACCCGCTTCGGCTGGCACGCGGTCGAGGCGGCGCACCGCGAGGAGTTCGGCAGGATGACGGCGCTGCGGGGCACCGACGTGGTGATGGTGCCGCTGGCGGAGGCGGTCACCGAGCTGAAGACAGTGCCGAAGGACCGGATGGACGAGGCGGAGTCGGTGTTCTAGGAACCGCTCCGGCAGGCGGTCCTCCCGACCGTCGCCCCGAGGTTCTCGACGATGCGGGCGGCGCCGGCCGTGCCAGCCCCTCGGCATGGTGCCCTTGCCGAGGGGTGGCGACCTGCCCCCGCGCTCATCCCTTGACGGCTCCGCCCAACGCGAATCCGCCGCCCAGACGACGCGCCACGAGCACGTACAACAGGATCACCGGCGTCGAGTAGATGACCGAGAACGCGGCCAGCTGCCCGTACGCCACCATGCCCCGGTTGCCAAAGAACTCGTTGATGCTCACCGACGCCGGCATCTGGTCCGGAGTGAGCAGCAGCATGAAGGGCACGAAGAAGTTGCCCCACATCATCACGAACGAGAACACCGTCACCACCGCCACCCCCGGCCCCATCAGCGGCAGCACGACGCGTGTGAGCGACTGCATCGGCGACGCGCCGTCCGTCCACGCCGCCTCCTCCAGCTCCTTTGGCACACCGTCCATGAAGTTCTTCATCAGCCAGATGGCGAACGGCAGTTGAGAGGCGGCGAAGAACAGGATCGTGCCCTGCACCGTGTCGATCAGGTTGACCTGCACGAACAGCGCGTACACCGGCACCATGATCGCGGTGATCGGCAGGCTGGTCGCGAACAGGATCGTCAGCAGGAACGGCCGGTTCAGCCGGGACCTGAAGCGCGACAGAGGGTAGGCGGCGAGGGTCGCGCACACCACGGTCAGCAGCGTGCCTCCGCCGCACAGGATCAGGCTGTTGAGCAGCGGTGTGAAGGTGATGCCGGGCTTCAGGACGGCGTCGAAGTTGTCCAGGGTGATGCCGTCAGGGGCCTTCACCCGCAGGTCCGCCTGCGGGTCCACCGAGGAGAGGATCACCCAGACCAGGGGCAGCGAGAACGCGGCGGCCGCCACCAGCAGGCCGGTGTCGGCCGCCAGGCGGCGCCCCGTACGGCGGGACGCGGGCGAGGACGCCACCTCATACCTCCGTTCGCAACAGTCGCATGTACATGACCGAGAACAGCGAACCGACGAGCAGGAGCAACAGCGCCACCGCCGTCCCGTACCCGATCATGCTGTTCTGGAAGGCCTGTTCGTACATGAAGAGAGGGAGGGTCTGGCTCTTGTTGCCGGGCCCTCCCCTCGTCATCACCCAGATCAGCCCGAAGACCGAGAGCGTCTGGAGCGTGTTGAGCATCAGATTCGTGCCGATGGACCGGCGGATCATCGGCAGTGTGATGTGCCACAGACGGCGGGGGCCGCCCGCCCCGTCCATCTCGGCGGCCTCCGTGATCTCCTTCGGGATCTCGTTCAGGGCCGCCGAGTAGACCAGCATGGAGAACGCCGTCCCCCGCCACACGTTCGCGAACGAGACGGCCAAAATCGGAAGGGTGTAGAGCCAGTTCTGGGACGGGAGGTGGAGTGCGCCGAGGATCGCGTTCAGCGTGCCTTCCTTGCGGAAGAAGGCGTAGAGCAGAAAGCCCGCCACCACCTCCGGCAGCACCCAGGCCGTGATCACGATCCCGCCCGTCAGGGTACGGATCGGCTTCGAGGCCCGTTGCATGAGCGACGCCAGGGCGAGCCCCAGCGTGTTCTGGCCGACCAGTGAGGACACCACGGTGAACACCAGTGTCAGCCAGACGGCGTTGATGAAGGCCTCGTCCCCGAACGCCGTACGGAAGTTGGCGAAGCCGACGAAGGACGAGTGCGCCTGGCCCGTGAGTTGCAGGTCCGTGAAGGCGATGTACGCGCAGTAGGCGATCGGGCCCGCCAGGAAGAGGAGCAGCAGAACCACGGCGGGGGCCACCGGCAGCGCACGGGCCAGGGAGCGGCGTGCATCGCTCACTTCTGGACCACTTGGTTGTCGGTCGCCGCCTTGAGCGCCTCGTCGTAGTCGCCCGCCGCCTTCTCCACCGAGGCGTCACCCGTCGTCACGCTCTCCATGGCCTCCTGGACGGCCGTCGACACCTTCGGGTACGCGGGATACGCCGGCCGGTAGTGCGTGCTGCTCACCAGGTCCGTGAAGAACTTGATCCCGGGCTGCGCCTGCACGTACGACGGGTCGGAGGCCACGTCCTTGCGGACCGCGATGCCGGAGTTGGCGATGTACCACTTCTGCGCGTTGGCCTTGGTCTGCATCGTCTGGATGAACTTGAAGGCGAGGTCGGCGTTGGCCGCCTTGGCCGGGATGGCCCACGTCCAGCCGCCGGACATGCTCACCTTGCCGGGGGCCTCGCCGTTCTGGGTGGGCATGGCGGCCAGGCCCAGCTTCTGCGACCACTCGGGCCATTCGTGCCCGCTGCCCGGCAGCCAGTCTTGCGGCAGCCATGAGCCGTCCAGGTCGATGCCGAGCTTGCCCTTCGGAAGCAGCTCAGCGCGCACCCGGGTACCGAAGTTGGGGTCGAGGGCGTCGGCGACGTCCGGACCCAGCTTCTCCTTGTAGACCGTCTCGACGAACGCGAGGGCGTCCTTGAAGCCCTGGCTCCCGGCGATCCACTTCTTGGTGTCCTTGTCGTACAGCGGGTCGCTCTTGCCGTCGTCGGTGCCGTAAAGCAGCATCTCGAAGCCCTGCATGGTGGCGGCCTCGCCGGCGGGTTTGCCGGTGTAGACGTTCAGCGGTGTGACACCGGGGACCTTCGCCTTGATGGTCCGGGCCGCGCTCAGCACGTCGTCCCAGGTCTTCGGCTGCCAGTCGACCGGGAGGCCGGCCTTCTCGAAGACGCCCTTGTCGAACCACAGGCCCCGGGTGTCGGTGCCGTCCGGGACGCCGTACGTCTTGCCGTCCTCACCCCGGGCCGCCGACTTCGCCGTGTCGATGAACTGCGACCAGTCCTTCCACTTGGCGAGGTAGGGGTCGAGCGGCTTGAGATAGCCGCTGGTGATGTCCGAGTTGATGAGGAAGGTGTCCTCGTAGACGAGGTCGGGAGCCGTCTTCGGGGAGCGGAGCATCTGCTGGAGCTTGGTGTAGTACTCCGAGTCAGGGGCCTTGATGGGGACGAGCTCGACCTTCTTGCCGGGGTTCTCCTTCTCGAACTGCTTCTTGATGCCGGCGAGATAGTCGTCCATGACGTGGATCGAGTTGTCCGTCGACTGTTTGAAGGAGATCTTCACCCTGTCCGAGTCGCTGCCGGACCCGCTGCCGCATGCGGTGAGCGTGGGGGCGGCGAGGGAGACGGCGACAAGTGCGGTGAGTACGGAAGAGGGACGGAAGCGGACGGCGGTGGAGCGCACGGGCACGACCTCCTACTGGCCTACATCGTTGTCGGCCGGGACGACTGCCGTGTGAAGGTAAGAGGAGTGGTCTAGTCAGGTCAATGCGTGTGCGGGGGTTACTTCGCGCGTGACCTGCGCCCGGCCCGGGCGGCACCCGGCGGCGACCGCCCCGCGTCCTGAACCCCCCGTCCCCTAGCGGGACTTCTCCTCCTCGCGTACCCACCGGTAGACCAACTCGGGCCGCCCCACCTGCCCGTAGAGCGGACTGCGCCCGGCCCGGCCCGCCTCCACGAGATGTTCGAGGTACCGCCGGGCCGTGATCCTGGAAATTCCGACGCTCTCGGCGACCCCGGCCGCGGTGAGCCCCTCCTCGCAGTCCCGCAGCACGCTCGTCACCCGCTCCAGCGTCGGTGCGCTCAGCCCCTTGGGCAGTGCCGCCGGACGCGGCGCCCGCAGCGTCGCCAGGGCCCGGTCCACCTCGTCCTGCCCGCTCGCCTCGCCGGCCGCCTCGCGGAACTCCGCGTAGCGCACCAGTCGGTCCCGCAGCGTCGCGAAAGTGAAGGGTTTCAGTACGTACTGGACGACCCCCAGCGAGACCCCTTCCCGCACCACGGCCAGGTCGCGCGCGGACGTGACCGCTATGACGTCCGCGTGGTAACCGGCCGCCCGCAGGGAACGCGCCAGCTGCAGCCCGTGCACGTCCGGCAGATGCAGATCGAGGAGCAGCAGATCCACCCGCGTACGGTCGAGCAGCCGCCGTGCCTCCGCGCCCGTGTGCGCCTTGCCGACCGCCGTGAAGCCCGGGACCCGGCCGACGTACATGATGTGCGCGTCGGCGGCCACCGGATCGTCCTCGACGACCAGGACGCGGATCGGCTCGGTCATGCCTGAACTCCTGACAGGGCGGCCTCGGTCTCCGGCACCGCCGAAGCGGCCGCCCCCACCGTAGGCAGTGGAATCCGCACCGCGAACTCCGCCCCGCCCCCGGCCGCCTGAGACACCGTCAGCGTGCCCTCGTGCCGGCGCACCGTCTGGCGGACCAGGGCGAGGCCCAGTCCACGGCCGCCGGAAGCGGTCGCGGGCTTGGTCGACCAGCCGCGCTCGAACACCGCCTCCGCGTGGGACGGGTCCACTCCTGCGCCCGTGTCGGCGACCCGCAGGACCAGGCCGGAGACGTCCGTGCACGCCGTCACGGTCACCCGGGCGCCCGCCGAGCCCTGTGCGGCGTCCATCGCGTTGTCGATCAGATTGCCGAGGATCGTCACCAGGTGCCGGGCCGGGAGGGACGGCGGCAACAGACCGTCGTCGATGCGGCTGTCGTCCGAGACCACCAGCTCCACGCCCCGCTCGTTGGCCTGTGCCGCCTTGCCCAGCAGCAGGGCCGCGAGCACCGGTTCGTTCACGGCTGCGACGACCTGGTCCGTCAGCGCCTGGGCCAGTTCCAGCTCGGCGGTGGCGAAGTCGACGGCCTCGTTCGCGCGGCCCAGTTCGATCAGCGAGACGACGGTGTGCAGCCGGTTAGCCGCCTCGTGCGCCTGCGAACGCAGCGCCTGGGTGAAGCCGCGCTCCGAGTCCAGCTCGCCCATCAGGGACTGGAGTTCCGTGACGTCGCGCAGGGTGACCACCGTGCCACGCCGTTCGCCGCCGGAGACCGGGGAGGTGTTCACGACCAGAACACGTGTGGCCGTCAGATGGACCTCGTCCACCCGGGGCGCGGAGGACAGCAGGGCACCCGTCAGCGGGGCCGGCAGACCCAGGTCCGCCACCGAGCGGCCCACGACCTCGTCGCTCACCCCGAGCAGCTCCCGGCCGCCGTCGTTGATCAGCGCCACGCTGAACCGGCCGTCCAGCATCAGCAGGCCCTCGCGCACGGCGTGCAGCGCGGCCTGGTGGTAGTCGTGCATACGGCTCAACTCGGTCGCGTTCATGCCGTGGGTGGAGCGGCGCAGCCGGGCGTTGATCACATGGGTGCCGATCGCGCCGAGCGCGAGGGCGCCGCCCGCGACACCGAGCAGGGTCGTCACCTGCTTCTGGACCCGTGCCGTGACCGTGTCGACCTTGATGCCGGCGCTCACCAGGCCGACGATCCGGCCGTTGTCGTGAATGGGCGTGACGGCGCGCACCGAGGCGCCCAGGGTGCCGGTGTAGGTCTCGGTGAACGACTCGCCCCTGAGCGCGCGGGCGGTGTGGCCGAGGAAGTGCTCGCCGATCCTCGCGGGATCGCGGTGGGTCCAGCGGATCCCGCCCGGGTTCATGATCGTGACGAAGTCGACGCCGGTGTGGTGCTGCACCTCGCTCGCGTACGGCTGGAGTGTCCTCGTCGGGTCGGGGGTGCGGATCGCCGCGCGGACGGACGGGGCGTCAGCGATCGAGCGGGCTACCGCCATCGCCTGGCGGCCGGCCGCGTCCCGGGCCTGGCTGCGGTCGTTGAGGTACGTGAAGAGAGCGTACCCCGTGACGAGGACCGCGATCAGTACGGCCTGCATCGCGAAGAGCTGGCCGGCGAGGCTGCGGGGTCTCGGGAGCCTGGGGAGGAGCATGCCTTCAGTCTGCCTTGCGGCTCCGGCTGCCCATATAAGCGTGAACTAAATGAACGGAAGGGTGACCGCCGTCACAGGGAGGGAGATAGTCACCGCATCGCCCGGGAGCGCGCCGCCTCCCGGTCAGCGGGAGCACACCTCCCGTTTCCCCCGGACGTGAGCCGCACGCCGGAAGATCCGACGACCTCGTCGAGGAGGGCAGCCGTGGCCAGCACACCCCCAACGGCATCCGCCGCGCCCGCAGCCAAGCGGGACCGCACCCACTATCTCTACATCGCGGTGATCATCGCGGTGGCACTGGGCATAGCCGTGGGCCTGATCTGGCCCGACGTCGCGCTCGAGCTCAAACCCCTCGGCACGGGCTTCGTGAACCTGATCAAGATGATGATCTCGCCGATCATCTTCTGCACGATCGTGCTGGGCATCGGCTCGGTGCGCAAGGTGGCCAAGGTCGGTGCCGTCGGCGGTATCGCGCTCGGCTACTTCGTTGTGATGTCCCTGGTCGCGCTCGCCATCGGCCTGGTCGTCGGCAACATCCTGCACCCCGGCGAGGGGTTGCACCTGACAGGCGCGATCAAGGACGCGGGCCACGCCCAGGTGTCGGAGGACGCGCTGCCGCCGGTCGACTTCGTGCTCTCGATCATCCCCATCACCTTCGTCTCCGCCTTCACCGAGGGCCAGGTCCTGCAGACGCTCCTCGTCGCGCTCCTCACCGGCTTCGCGCTGCAGGCGATGGGCCCGGTCGGCGCGCCGGTGCTGCGCGGCATCGAGCACATCCAGCGGCTCGTCTTCCGCATCCTCGCCATGGTGATGTGGGCCGCCCCGATCGGCGCATTCGGCGCGATCGCCGCGGTCGTCGGTTCGGCCGGTCTGGACGCGCTGAAGAGCCTCGCCGTGCTGATGCTCGGCTTCTACATCACCTGTGTGCTGTTCGTCTTCGTCGTGCTCGGCGCGCTGCTGCGCATCGTCGCGGGCCTGAACCTCCTCACGCTCCTGAAGTACCTGGGCCGCGAGTTCCTGCTGATCCTGTCCACGTCCTCCTCCGAGTCCGCGCTGCCGCGGCTCATCGCGAAGATGGAGCACCTGGGCGTCAGCAAGCCGGTGGTCGGTATCACCGTCCCGACCGGCTACTCCTTCAACCTCGACGGCACCATGATCTACATGACCATGGCGTCGCTCTACATCGCCGACGCCCTGGGCACGCCGCTGTCGGTCGGCGAGCAGATCCCGCTGCTGCTCTTCCTGCTCCTCGCCTCCAAGGGCGCGGCGGGTGTCAGCGGCGCAGGCCTCGCCACGCTGGCCGGTGGTCTGCAGTCCCACAAGCCAGCGCTGGTCGACGGCATCGGCCTGGTCGTCGGCATCGACCGCTTCATGAGCGAAGCACGCGCCCTGACGAACTTCGCGGGCAACGCCGTGGCCACCGTCCTGGTCGGCACCTGGACGAAGGAGATCGACAAGGAGCGCGTCCAGCAGGTGCTCGCCGGGCGGCTGCCCTTCGACGAGCGGACGCTGCTCGACGAGAACCAGCCGTCCCTGCCCGTCGAGGTGTCCGGGGACGGCGGCGAGAAGGAGCTGGCCCAGGCGTAACGGCTCCGGAGGGGCGTCGGTCCGGCAGGCGCGGGCCGTCCCCGGCTGGTCGCGCCCGGGCGGCGCGGCCGCAGGCTGAGAGGGTCCCGCGCCCCGGACGGCGCGCGATGCGTACCGGCCCGGCCATGGACGCCGGGCGTCCGGCTCCGCCTGAACCCCGGCCGGGCACCGGGACACAAGAAGAACGCCGAGCGGTCGTGCCTCCTTGGAGGGCCCGGCCGCTCGGCCCTACCCGTGCCGGGTGGTCCCTCGGTCGGCCGGCCCGGCCACCAGCCCGATGGCCCGCGCGGCGGGTACGCGCGGCGCGGTCGGCAGGTACGGCCTTGCCCTGACGCGGGCGTCAAGGATTACGGTCGAACACATGCGAATCGGCGAGCTGGCGGCGCGGGCCGGGACCACCACACGGACGCTGCGGTACTACGAGTCGCGGGGGCTGCTGCCCGCTCGGCGTACCGGCAACGGATACCGCACCTACGACGAGCGCGATCTGAAGCTGCTGCGGCAGATCCGCACGCTGCAGGACTTCGGGTTCGACCTGGAGGAGACGCGGCCCTTCGTGGAGTGTCTGCGGGCCGGGCATCCGGAGGGCGACTCGTGCCCTGCGTCGCTCGCGGTCTACCGGCGCAAGCTGGACGAACTCGACACGCTGATCGGCGAGTTGCGGGCGGTACGGGCGAAGGTCGGCGAGCAGCTGGGGAAGGCGGAGCGGGCGCGTGAGGCGCTGGCGGTCGAGGCGGCGGTTCCGGGCGGTCCGGAACCGGTGTGCGAGCTGGGAGGACGCAAGTGGTGATCAGGGCGGCGGGTGTGGCCGAGGTGACGGACGCGGACTTCGGGACGGAGGTGATCGGGGCGGACCTCCCCGTGCTGGTGGAGTTCACCGCCGACTGGTGTCCGCCGTGCCGGCAGATGGGGCCGGTGCTCACCGACCTCGCGGCCGAGGAGGAGGGCCGGCTCAAGGTGGTGCAGCTGGACGTGGACACCAACCCGGCGACGACGAACGCCTACAAGGTGCTGTCGATGCCCACGTTTATGGTGTTCCGCGACGGTGAGCCGGTGAAGTCGATGGTGGGGGCGCGGCCCAAGCGGCGGCTGAGGGAGGAGCTGTCCGACGTGCTCTGATACGCCCGTACG